>JBBRVA010000383.1:0-7574 GCA_038247295.1 Caldilineales bacterium
CTTTGCGCCAACCGAGGATGGTCTGGTGCAAGTGGAAAGTATGGACTTTGCCCACTTGACGCGCTTTTCGTTGCAAGCGATCCCACCCCATCAACAGGGTGACTGGGGCAATTATCTGCGTGGGGCTGCGTTGGCCTTACACCGTAGCTATCCTTTGACGCGCGGTTTGTACGGTGTGATCGACAGCGACATGCCGATTGGTGGCCTCAGTTCCTCCGCCGCCGTCACGATTGCCTATCTCTTAGCACTGGAAAGTGTCAACGAATTAATCGTTTCGGCGCAGGAAAATATCAACCTGGTGACGCGCACCGAACATGAGTACATCGGGCTAAACAACGGCATTCTGGACCAGACGAGCATCTTGTTCAGCCAGCGCAATCACTTGACGCTGATCGATTGCCAAACGGTGCAGATCGAGACGGCACCCACGGCGATCCAAAGCCGCGACTTCGAGATCATGGCCGTCCATTCTGGGGTGACAAAATCGCTCGTCGGCACCAGCTATAACAATCGCGTGGCAGAGTGCCAAGAGGCAGCACGTCAGTTATTGCACTATGCGGGTCAACCCGTTGGGGCTAGCCCCCGGCTGCGCGAAGTGGATGCAGAAATCTTTGCCACTTACGGAGCCCAGTTGCCGGCTCTACTGCGTCGCCGCGCGACCCACTTTTTTGGGGAAATGGCGCGCGTCAGCAGCGGTGTCGCCGCGTGGCGACAGGGCGATCTGGTCGAGTTTGGCGCGTTGATCTCCGAATCCGGCGCCAGTTCGATCGACTATTACGAGTGCGGTTGTCCGCAGTTGATCACGCTCTATCGCATCTTGAGCACAACGCCGGGCGTGTACGGGGTGCGCTTTAGTGGCGCCGGCTTCCGGGGTAGTTGTGTGGCGTTGATCGATCCCGCCGCCCGTGCAGATATTGCCGACGCCGTACATCAGCAATATCCCCAGGCCCACGCGCAGGAAGCCGACCGCTACACGATTCATTTCTGCCAGGTAGCGGATAGCGCGCGGTTGTTGTAAGAGCCACCATTAGAGTTTATTCCGATTTGCTTTGTACACCTGTCAAGGGATGACAAGATGAAAGGATGACATAGGATATCCCTTTGTCATCCTGTCATCCCTTCATCCTGTCATCCTGTCATCCTGTCATCCCTTCATCCTGTCATCCTGTCATCCTGTCAGACCACTAAATTAAAACGATGTAATGTCCACTAGCCAAGAAAGGCTTTCATGCAAGGCATTATCCTCGCCGCCGGCAAAGGCAAGCGGCTCCACCCCATCACGCTGCAACGCACCAAGGCGATGGCGCCGGTGGCGGGCAAACCGATCGTCGAGCGCGTGATGGAGACACTGATTCAAAACGGTATCCACGAATTTATTCTTCTGATCAGCCCGGATGATGCCGATATTGTGCCCTATTTCGAGCAAAAGACCTGGGATATTGCGGTGCAGTTTGTGGTCCAGCCGGAGCGACTGGGCATGGCCAACGCCCTCAGTCTGGCGGCGCCCCTGATTCGGGGTCCATTTATCCTATCGGCGTGTGATAATCTAACGCCGGTGGCGCATGTGGCCGAATTGCTGGCGATGCATCAAGCGCGCGGGGCCAACGCCACCTTGAGCCTGCTCAAAATCGACATCGCCCAGGCCAGCAGCACTGGCATCGTAGAATGGCGCGACCAACGCATTCAGCGCATCGTCGAAAAACCTACACCAGAGGCAGCGCCCTCCAATATCTCTAGCTTGCCGCTCTACGTTTTCTCACCCCGCCTATTGGATTATCTCCCCGCGGTGCGACCATCCGCGCGCGGCGAATATGAGTTGCAGGATGCGATCCAGATGTTGATTGAGCGTGACGGGGCTGTGACGGGTGTGTTGACACCCAGCCGCATGCAGCTGACCAACACGGCCGATTTGCTGGCGCTAAACCAGCACTATCTAACCGTTGATCCAGCCGCAGCCCAGGTTTTGACGCAAACGATCGGGCCAGGCACGCGCTTGATCCCGCCAGTGCGCATTGAGGCCGACTGTGTGATCGGGCCAAACTGTGTGATTGGGCCGCATGTAACGATTGAGCGGGGATGTCGGATTGGCGCTGATAGTAAGCTTGAGGATAGTTTGGTTCTGCGCGGCAGTCAACTAACCATAGGGGAATCTGTTAGCAGTAAAGTAATCGTAACAGATTCATAATTTAATTGGTAAGTAGTTCAATCAAATCATCGTATTGATAAGGAGGCCGTTTGCGAATTGCAAGTATGGAGATAAATTTAGCTTCCTCTTCGATCAAGTAAACAATACGCCAAGCGTCAAGCCGAATACGTTGTAGCGTCACGTCGTGCGCTACTTCGAACTCAAGGTCTGTCATATCAAGCGCGCGACTAGAAGATGGCCTTGGCTCGTGCTGAAGGGATTGCAGGGTGCGTAACACACGCTGGCGCATATTTCCAGGCAACAGACGAATCTCCTTGCGCGCCTGCTCCGTAACTTCAACCTGGTAAGAGGCCATCGGCCACTAATTCCTGTTCTAGTGCCTCAAGCGAAAGCATTTTCAATTCGCCCTTGGAACGTTTTTCCAGCCAATCTTGCAAGATAACCCTATCTTCCTGGTCTTCTAATTTTTCGATCAACTGCTGCCAAGCGCCTAGTAATGCCGTCCAAGTAGTGATAGGCACAAGCACATCTGTCTTCTCACCTTTGGTGTCGGTTACGTAGCGTACAGTTGGCAAAGCTTCTGCAATGGTCATAATATCCTCCTGTATCTCACCTGTTGGTATTATATATCAAAGCAGAATCGCACCCAATTACTTGCATATCTCAATTCGCTAACAGTTCTGGCAGGTCTGGTGTGCTCTGGCTTGCGGAGGATCACACCAAACCTGTCAGAACTGGGGCAAACGCTTTGCGCAGGGCGCGTATGCTCTGTAATCGCCCAAAGTTACTGGGGATCCGAAGCGGCGGGTTTCCACCCTGCGTCTGAAAAGTGGCGGGCCCTAGCAATTTTACGCAAACAGCGACGACATGTGTCGTTCTTCCAGCAGATGGCGCATTTCCTCATCGGACGGACGACGCTCGAAGCGGCTGGCGGCGTCGAGCACCTTGGGCAACAGGTGGATATCCCCCACCGTGTTGAGGAAGATGTTGGGGCGGCCCAGCACCCAATGCACGGCCAGGTCAATATCGGCCTGTTCGGTCAACGGTTCATACCAGACGCTGGAGGTGCGATCTTTGCTGCCCCACGGCCCGCGTGTGATCGACTTGATCGTCTGCACGGCGACGTTGCGCTCTTCGCACAGCTTCACCAATGCCTCGAAATCGGCAATGTACTTGCTGTTCTGTTGCATCACAAAGTTGTAGGGCAACAAGACCGAGGTAAAATCAAAGTGATTCAGACTGCGTTTGTGGAAGGAAGGAATGTTCAAGCCGTGGCCAGTGACGCCGATAAAGCGCACCAACCCTTCGCGACGTGCTTCGAGCGCCGCTTCGAGCGCGCCATTTTCACCCATCGCTTCGTCCCATTCATCGGGATGGCCCAGGTTATGCAACTGGATCAAATCGAACGAGTCGACGCGCAAACGTTCCAACGAGCGGTGAATTTCTTCACGCGCCTTGTCATAGCTGCGCTCACCGGTTTTGGTGGCCAGGAAGAAATCCTTGCGGTGCTGCGCCATCCACGGCCCGATCCGTTCTTCGGCGTGGCCATAACTGGCTGCGGTGTCGATATGGTTGATGCCATATTTCAGCAGCACTTCCAGTGTCTGGTCTGCTTCGGCCTGGGTGACACCGCCCAACGCGGCGGCGCCAAAGAGAATGGCAGTGCTCATATGGCCGGTGCGGCCAAAGGGTCGTTTCTCAATCATCTTGTTTCTCCTTGTTATTTTTTACCGTTGAGTGTAACGTGATAAATGCTTGATAAGCGCTGGCTTGCGCCGCTTCGTAGACCTGGCGCACAGAGGTTGTATGTTCGTTGGCCAACCGTTGACAATCTTCGTACTCTGGCTTGCAGCCAGTGATCTCATCATCGACCCACTTCAGCTTGACCTGCACTTTACCATAGGCCGTCGCGACCGCGGCAAAGGTGCGGCGCGCCTCGTGGCGATGAACATAATGCATGCGTACGCCCAAGGTTGTCGTCTCACGCAGCAGCAGGTCAGCGATCAGAGTCTCCTTGGCTGCTGGCGCTAACACACTGAGTAACACACCTGGCCGCCCCTTTTTCATCTGGATCGCCGTGTGCCAGACATCCAACGCACCCGCAGCAAAGAGCTTCTGGCTGACCGCGGCATATAGCTCTGGGTTCATGTCGTCGATATTGGTTTCGATCTGCACCAGTTGTCCGCCATCGGTTGGCTCCCCCAGCCAGAGGCGGGCGACGTTGGGCCAGGCAAAATCCTTTTGACCGGTGCCTTGACCAATGCGCTGCAACTGCATTCTAGGCTGCGTGAACGTCGCAAATTCCGCTAATAAAGCAGCGCCAGTGGGCGTCACCAATTCACCGGGACCAGGGGCCGGGCGCGTCGGCGCTTGTGCGCCCGCCAGCAGGGTCAACGTAGCCGGGGCCGGTAATGGAATGCGGCCATGCGCGCTCATCGTCCACCCTTCGCCCAGCGGCACGCCAGAAGCGTAGAGCCGTTCGATGCCCAGCGCCTGTATGCCTGCGCAGACGCCGACAATGTCGATGATCGCATCCAGCGCGCCCACTTCGTGAAAATGTACCGCTTCCACGCTTGTGCCATGCACCGCCGCTTCGGCCACCGCCAGGCGCGTAAAGACCGCCACCGCCCGCGCTTTCACCGTTTCCGGCAGATCCGTCGCCTGGATGATCTGCCGCACATCGCTTAGGTGACGGTGTTGGTCGCCTTCCTCGGCCGCTACCCGCACCAAGGTTGCGCGCAAGGCGCCACGCATCACGTTATCCGCTTGTACCGACCAACTAGCGGGCGGCAAGGCCATCTGTTTGATCGTGGTGCGCAATGCGGCAAGCGGCCAACCTGCATCGACCAGGCAGCCCAAAAACATGTCACCCGCAATGCCCGAAGGCAGATCCAGATAGGCGATCATGCGCCCAGCACCGCGGCGAGGGGAATGACCGCGCTGCTGGCCCCATTCAGCGAGCCGCTGCGAAACCCGGCCAAATCCAGCGTGACAAACCGATAGCCAGCGGCGCGGATACCGGTGAGGAGCGCCGTATGTTGCGCAAGAGCCTGGGGAAAGTCTTCCGCCGGCAGTTCGATGCGCGCCAACTCGTTGTGATGGCGCACCCGAAATTGGCGAAAGCCCAAATCCACTAGCACATCTTCGGCACTCTCAATCTGGCGCAACAATTCGGGTGTGATCGCCGTGCCATGGGGCACGCGCGAAGAAAGGCAAGCCATCGCCGGTTTGTCCCACACGGGTAACCCCAGATAATGAGCCAGTTCGCGTACTTCTGCCTTGCTTACGTTGGCTTCGATCAAGGGTGAACGCACCCCGCGTTCGCGGGCTGCCGCCATCCCCGGCCGGTAATCACCCAAATCGCTGCTGTTATTGCCGTCCAGCACCATTTGCCAGCCTTCTGCGTTGGCCACTTTCTTTAATTGATCGTGCAGTTCCGATTTACAAAAGTAGCAGCGGTTGGTCGGGTTGGCAGCATAGTTGGCATCCAGGTATTCCGTCGTGTTGACCAGACGATAAGGGACGCCAATCTGCTCGGCCAGTTTGACGGCGTCGCGCATCTCGCGCGTCGGATAGCTGGGAGAAACGCCAATACAGGCCAACGCCCGTTCGCCTAATTCGCGATGGGCTACCGCCATCACCAGCGCGCTATCCACGCCGCCGGAGTAGGCCACCAACACGGAATCGCACTCGTGCATAATGGCGCGTAGCTTATTTAATTTTTCTTCCAGCCCCAACGACAATTCAGTCTGGGCTGTTTGGTTTTCGCTCACCAATGGCATGTTTATCCTCATCAAAGCTCTACATCAATCGATACTAGTACTCGCCGGTAGAGATAACTATATAGTTGCCAGTAAGACAGTAGGGCAGTAGGGCAGTAGGGCAGTGTACTGATGACTGTCTCACTGTCTTACTGTCTTACTGTCTTACTGTCTCACTGTCCTACTGTCCTACTGTCCTACTGTCCTACTGAACTACTTAGCCCATCTGGACTGGCTACTTGCAGCAGGCGTCTAGCGGACATGGCGCACCTTCCGCGCGGCCACAATCCGATTGTTGATCATAGCAGCCATGCAGGCGGCGCCATAACCGTTGTCGATATTCACGACCGCCATGCCCGAGGCGCAACTGTTGAGCATGGCCAACAAGGCAGCCAAACCACCAAAACTGGCACCGTACCCAACCGAGGTGGGCACAGCGATCACCGGGGCATCGGTTAAGCCGGTGACCACACTAGATAGTGCGCCTTCCATGCCGGCAATCACAATAATGACGTTGGCGCTTTGCAAAGTAGACACATGGGCCAACAAACGATGCAAACCAGCCACCCCCACATCCTGAATGCGGAGGGGCACATGGCCCATTAAATCGAGGGTCAACGCCGCTTCTTCCAACACCGGCAGATCACTGGTGCCGGCAGCGACCACGACCACGCCGTCGTGCCGGGGCTGCTCTGGCGTCCGATCTACCCAGATACAGCCGGATAGGGGCGCAAAGTTCAGATCAGCCACCCGTTCGCGGGCGGTGACATAGTGGGCTGGCGTGGCCCGGGTTGCCAACACACGCGGGGCAGTTTGGGCCAGGCGTTCCAGGATTTCGGCCACTTGGGCTGGTGTTTTGCCGGCACAATAGACGACTTCAGGGAAGCCTGTCCGCAACGCCCGATGGTGGTCCAGCGTCGCAAAGCCCATATCCTCGTAGGGCAAGGAACGCAGTGACGTTAACGCGTTGTCAATACTTTTGTCACCCTTGGCCACCGCTTCCAACAGCTTGCGTAATGCATTTTGATCCATAAAAAATCCTACTAGCGATGTTAGCGATATTGATGGGGTCCGAAATCTGCTTCGTAGAAAGGTGACACCATCCGGCCCGGTGGCACGAGTTGATCAATCGCGGCGCGATCTTCATCGGTGATGGTCACCTTGAGCGCGCCCAAATTGTCTTCTAATTGTTCCATCGTGCGCGGTCCAATGATCGGGCTGGTAACGCCCGGCTGTTGCACACACCAGGCCAAAGCTAGTTGCGAGATCGTGGATTGCTTGGCATCGGCCATTGGCTGTAGGCCCTCTACCACAGCGAAGACATCTTCGGTCATACGCGCTTTCAGGCGTGGATTGTTCGCCACGTCGGCGAAGCGGCTATCGGCGGGCGGTGGCGATGTGCGGCTGTATTTGCCCGTTAGCAAGCCACCAGCCAATGGGCTCCACGGAATAATGGCCGTGCCATAGGTACGCGCCATCGGCAGCAGACCACGTTCGATGCGCCGATCCAGGATGTGGTAAGGCGGCTGTTCGCAGATAAAGCGATTCAAGCCCAGTTCTTTCGACACCCACAACGACTCCACCACCTGCCACGCTTCGAAGGTACTCGTGCCGATATAGCGCACTTTGCCGGCGCGGATTAGATCATCCAGTGCGCGCAGCGTTTC
>JBBRVA010000384.1:0-7564 GCA_038247295.1 Caldilineales bacterium
TCTACCAGCCCGCCGACGGGGGCGATCTGGTCAGCTTTCTCTTTCCCACCTATCGCTTTGCTGCCAGCCAACTCCAGCAGGGCGTGTTGCCGCTTTGGAATCCCCACCTCTATGGCGGCGCACCTTTTATCAGTGATATTCAAGCCGGTTTTCTCTATCCGCCCAATCTATTGCTCTTTCTGATCCAGCCCAATTTTGACTATCGGGTGATGCAGTGGCTGGCGATTGCACATATTTACTGGGCGGGATTGGGCGTCTACGTGTTGTTGCGGACGCTCCCTTTAGGTGATCCGGGCCCGGTGATGCGCCCGGCGGCGCTGTTGGGGGCACTGGCTTTTCAATTGAGTGACCCGTTGCTGACCCACTTGGGCAATCTCAATCTGATCGCAGTGCTCAGTTGGTTGCCCTGGGTGCTGGCCGCTTATCACGTTGGATTGGCACGGCGTAGCCTGCGTTGGACCGCGCTTGCAGCCCTGCTCTTTACCGTGGCCAACTATGCCGGTCATGCGCAGAGCACGCTCTACATTGGGTTGGCGGTTGGGATTTATACGTTGACTTGGTGGGGGACTGAGATTAGAGACTGGCAAACGGAGATTGGACCGCCAGCCACGCTCAGATCATCCGTAAAATCTCTATTCTCCAATCGTTCGACTGAGGCTCACGAACGTCTCCAATCCCCTGCCCTCATCTTGATTTTAACCGGCCTACTCAGCGCGCCCATCCTGCTGCCTGCGCTAGAGCTAACCCAATACACGGAGCGGAGCGAGTTTACCTATCAAGACACGGTCGGCTTTTCGCTAGCCCCTACCCAAGCGATTGGTCTGCTCACGCCGGGCTTTTTTGGTCATGGCCCTGCCCTGCATTGGGGGCTGTGGCAACGCGTCGAAACTCCGTACGCCGGGGTAGCAACCATGATTCTGGCTCTGGCTGGCCTCGTGTTGGTCGATGCGCGCCGGCGCCGCCACTTGTGGCCTTGGCTCGCGCTGGCGTTGATTGGCTTGATCACGGCGCTGGGCATCTACGCCATCTTTCACGGCTGGCTGACGCTGCTGCTGCCTGGCTTCGACCAATTGCGTGCACCGGCGCGAGCCTTGATCCTCTGGACGCTCGGCGTCGCTGTCTTGGCGGCGAGCGGTCTGGACAGCCTCGCTCAAAACGTGGCCACGCCACCTTTAGCCCGCAGCACATCGTACGCCACTCTCCATAATGTACTCAAAATTGTGGCCTTCATCCTCGCCGGCATTGCCACACCCTTGCTCTACACCGCCTTGCTCTTGACCCAACAAGATGAAACCAGCTTTCTGCGCGCCTCTGTCGCCGCGTTGGCCATCACCCTGGCCACCGGCTTTTGGCTGGCAACCTGGGCGCTGTTCCAGGCGCGGCGGGCGGCCTGGATCAGTGCTGGCATCTTTTGCGCGCTCATGCTCGGCCTGCTCTTTTTTGATCTGTCGGCCACCAGCGCCTATACCGACATCAGCCCGTCTGACCCAACGGTCGGCTATCAGCATCCCGAAATTGTAGAATTTCTACAGCGTGATCCAGGGCTCTTTCGCATTGACACGCGTACCGATATTGAAGGGCTATGGCAACCAGACACCGCCGCGCTGGTCGGGTTGCAAGATGTAGGCGGGATTGCGAACCCGTTGATTTTGCGCCATTGGCAAACGCTGTGGGAAAACACCGGCGGTCGCCAGACGCGCCAATATGACATGCTAAACGTAAAATATGTAATCGTCCGTGACGGCACGCCCTTGCCAGAAGGAAAATTTGAACTGGCACTCGACGCGCCGGGCGAACTTGCTGTTTATCAGAACCGAGATTTCCTGGCTCGGGCCTGGCTGGCAGATGGGCAGGGTGACCTCAACATGCTGACGCCGCTGCCGGAAGAACAAGCCGCAGCAATCACTACATACAGCAACCACGCCATCAGCGTGCAAGTCCAGGCCGTTGCGCCATCCTATCTTGTGTTGAGCGAAGTTTGGTATCCTGGCTGGCAGGCGACTGTCAACGGTGCGCCGGCACCAGTGCTTCAGGTCAACGGTGGCTTGCGCGCGGTGGCTGTGCCAAGCGGCGAATCGATCGTACAACTCTGGTTTGCGCCCAGCAGTTGGCGCATTGGCTTGCTGCTCTTTGCGGTCGGCCTGATCCTGATGGTGGCCTTACTGGTGACCGGAAAACGGGGTAAACGTTAATGGAAATCAAGCAGGGTGACATATATTGGCTTCAGTCAGAAGCGCCGGGCGGGTCGGCAGCGGGCTATCCCCATCCCTATGTGGTCATTCAGGATGATGCGATTAACGGCAGCCGCATTAGTACGGTCGTTGTGTGCGCCATGACATCGAATAAAAAGCGGGCGACTGAACCTGGCAATGTATTAATAGAGGCAGGCGAAGCAAATTTGCCTAAACAAAGCGTCATCGTCGTTTCGCAGGTCGATACGGTAGAAAAAACGCAGCTAGGTGAGTACATCGGGACGTTAAGCCAGCCGCGGGTAGAGCAGATATTGGCGGGTATGCGCTTTCAGCAGTTGTCATTTTTTGCCCGTTATCACGCTCGCTAAAGGTGAACTCAGATAAGGGTATCACGCAGTGATTGATCCTACGCCGTCCAAATTTGCTCTACACTGATTGTTTGAGAACATATTTTTGCGGTATAATCCGATAGATATCGCTTTGGTGCCGTTCCTGGGGTACCCTGGGTCCGTTGCTTGCTCGACCTTGTGGCATTTAATATTGCCGTAATAATTGCGTAACGACAGCGTAAAAAAATGTATGATGTCTAATTTAGGTACAAATAACCAAAACTTAACGCAAAGGCGCAAAGGCGCAAAGAAAAACTTTGCACCTTTGCACTTTTGCGTCTTTGCGTTAAAATTTGGTTCCGGCTTGGCCAGGTTACAGGAGAAACGATTTTGGCGATTCAGATTAATTTTGATAATAGCTATGCGCGCGAACTCGATGGCTTCTATGTGCCCTGGCAAGGGGCAGAAGTTCCGTCACCCACCATCATCCGGGTGAATGAGACACTGGCGTATGAGTTGCAACTCGATCCAAGAGTCTTGCAGAGTGCTGAAGGGGCGGCGATGCTAGCGGGTTCCCTTAGCCCGGCCGGAGCAGCCCCTTTGGCCCAAGCCTATGCCGGCCACCAATTTGGTGGCTTTTCCCCGCAACTGGGCGATGGACGCGCCCTGCTTATCGGCGAGTTGATTGATCGCCACGGCCAACGCCGTGATCTTCATCTAAAAGGGTCGGGTCGCACTCCCTTTTCGCGGGGCGGTGATGGCAAGGCCGTGTTAGGCCCCGTGCTGCGCGAATATCTGCTGGGCGAGGCCATGCATGCCCTGGGCATTCCCACCACCCGCGCCCTGGCGGCTGTCACCACCGGCGAGACCATTCGGCGTGAATCGCCGCTGCCGGGTGCGGTGCTGGCACGAGTTGCCGCCAGCCATCTGCGGGTCGGCACCTTCCAATTCTTTGTGGCGCGCGGCGAGACCGAGAAAGTGCAGCAATTGGCGGATTATGCGATTGCGCGCCATTACCCAGCGCTTGCTGAAGCCCAGAACCCTTATCTGGAATTTCTGCGTATCGTCTGCCAACGCCAAGCCGCGCTGTTGGCAAAATGGATGACCGTAGGCTTTGTACACGGTGTCATGAACACCGACAACATGGCGATTTCCGGTGAGACAATCGACTACGGCCCTTGCGCGTTCATCGACGATTATGATCGCAAAGCGGTTTTTAGTTCCATTGATCAGCACGGACGTTATGCCTTTGGTAATCAGCCCACCATTGCGCAATGGAACCTGGCGCGCTTGGCGGAAACACTGCTGCCTTTGATCGACGACAATCCGGAGGAGGCAATTCGGCTTGCCACCATCGAGATACAAGCTTTCGCTGAGGCATATACGGGATTCTGGCTAGACGCAATGCGGGCAAAGCTGGGGCTTGCCACGACTTCTATGCACGATCTGGATTTGGTCAATGGTCTATATGAAGCGATGGAAGGCCAGCAGGTTGATTTTACCCAGTTATTTCGCAGCCTATCGCAAGCGGTTTTGGGCAATTCTGCGCCAGCCCGGCTGCTCTTTGTCGATGACACAAAGTTTGCCACCTGGCTAGCGCAATGGCAGACGCGCAGCCATAACGAGCCAGTTCGGCCCGAGGCGCGTGTCCAAGCGATGAATGCCGTCAATCCGATCTACATCCCGCGCAACCACAAGGTTGAGGAAACACTTCAAGCGGCCGTAGCGGGCGATCTGTCCAAGTTTGAGCAACTCCTAGCCGTGTTGGCAAACCCTTTTGAGGAACGCGCTGGGTTGGATGAGTATGCGCTACCAGCACCAGCGGAGTTTGGCTCCTATACTACTTTCTGTGGAACCTAAGCGTACCCTCAGTCACTCGTTCTAAGGCGCGGTCGTTGTAAATTCAAATGTAGCCGAAATCTCGGTGCTGGGTGCGGCTGTTTCTGTGGGTACGGCGGTGGGAATTTCGGTGCCGGGTCCAACTTCGTAGACCGCTTGCCAGGGTTCATACTTGCTGGCTAGCGTGTCGGTGCGGGCAACGCCGTCTTCTACAATCGTGCGGGTGACGACGACCGTCATGCCGTCGTGCTCCCACTCCACCTGTTTGCGCTGATCCTTTGCAAGCTCCTCATTGATGCGGTACTCTGGCGGTGCTGCCTGTGTAATTTCCGACTGTACCGGCGCGCCAATCGTCACAATGCGGTTAGGTTTGGTGCCGTACAGGTTAAACGTGATGACGCCGGTCGGGTCGACCAGTGGTTCGACCAGCAGATACGCACCGGTGTCATTGCGGAAGCGGAAATCGACAATTGGTGTAAAAATCGTTGCATCCAACCCGGGCTCGCCATACCAATCTACCACATAGCCGTGATTGTAACGCTCGACAATTGGTAACCCAGCAGCGTAGGCGGCGCGGAAGATCGTGGTGCTAACCTGGCAAATGCCGCCGCCCGCCCCAAAGAGCGTCTGCTTGCCCATGATGACCAACGAATCGGCAAAGCCATTGGCCGAAGTCACATCTTCGACAAAACGGTTGAAGCTAAAGATTTCACCGGGCGGAATGACGACCCCATCAAGTTTGGACGCGCCTTGTTTAATGTTGTGAACCCGCTCGGCGCTACTGCCTGCGAAATAGGTGGTGCCACTGGCCACCAACTCGCGAATGCCCATTTCGGCGATCCGGTTTGAGTCTACCGCCGCGGGCACATCGACTATGACCAACGCGGCCTGGGTTTGCCCACCGCCCAATGCCTCGCGCATGTTTGCTACCGTGGCATCGATGTCCAGCATCCGTCCACTTTGGCTGGCCTGCAAAACAATGACACCACCGGTAGCTGGGTCAAAGCGTAGCCGTGCATCACGCGGCTCAATCGCCACTTGCGCGGCCCACCCGCCCAAGAGGGCGCGTAAGCGATCTTCGTCAATGCGTAACGGCGTACGTGTCACCAAAATTCGGCTCAAAGTGGTAGGGGCCAGGGCAAATTCCAGACCAAAGGTGTTATCGCGCAACAGGAAGGGTTGCGTAGACTGAGTGATTGGTAGCGCGGCGGTTGGTGCAGCTAGATCAATCGCATCCGGCGCGGGCGTCTCGATTACAGCCAGTGGTGCGATGACAATTTGGTCCGCTGTCGCGTTCTGCAGGGCTTGCAACACACTTTGTAACGTGGCTTCCACATCGACATCCAGCCCTGGTTGGGAAGGTACACTGACACTGCCAATTTGGCTGGCGGCACGGCCAGGACGGCGCACTTCGCCTGCGATGCCGTCGATGGCAAAGCGTAAGTTAGCCACATCGTAGGTTAGCGCTGGTTTGATCACGTGTCCGCGCAGCGCCGCTACCAATTGATTGGCTAAATGGTCGCCGAAACTGCCATGGCGACCGACCAGATACGCTTGGTTGACCGCCGCCATCCAATCGACCTGCGCCTTAACCTGATCGGCGGTTAAAGGCCATTGGCTGCCATTGTAGGCCAATGTCACCGGTGGCAAGGGATAATCAACCATTCGTTGATTCAATTGGCCCAGCGCGCTGGCGCGCGTCATGCCACCGACAGGTAGACCGGCGATGCTGATGCCGCTATAAATGCGATTCGCATGCCAAAATTGCCAGGCAAGGACGCTAATCAAAAGCGTTACGAGCAGCAGACCCATAAAAATGGCGACCAGATCGAACGGCGAACGCTCGATGCGCGGGGTTGGACGATAAGGGATGCGGATGGTTGATTGCATATGAATAATTAATTGTGAATAATTAACAGTTAATGGTTAATGGGGATGTCGAGTACCCCTATTACGAGCATTAACCCCCGAGAGCGGACCAAGAATAACCGAGCTGCGGTAACAGATAGAGCGCTGGGATCAGAAAATCGAGCAGGAACAGCAAGGCGAAAGGCGTGGCCCAGGCGCAAAAGCGGAGCATATTCAAAATGCGGACGGCGCCCGGCCGGGCCATGGTCTGACGCAAGCGAGTGGGCAGCCACTTGTTTTGATATTCCTCTGTCCCGCCCAACAAGACGGGCTGGCAGAGGAGAAAGAGTGCGATCAGAAAGAGTGTGAGCAGCGTCCACTTATTGATATCGCCGGCAATATAGCCGGCGAGACCCAGCGAAACGGCCAGCACCAAAGCCAGAAAGCCAGCAATCGCACCTTGTAATGGTTGCATCACTTCGCGCCAGCCCAGGGCGACAATCGTACCAATCGGCAAGAGGCCCCAAAATAAGTAACGGCCCTGATGCTGGACAAATTTGATATTATACCAAGCATAGCTAGCGACGACGGCAATTAACATGATGCCGAGCAGCCCCAGGACCCATTGTTGAAACTCATCCATATCGGTGTCTGGAGTACCTGAGATCAGGCGCACCAACGCCCAGAGCAGCCCCAAAAAAAGGATGCCGCTAAAGATTAATGTGGCGGTGTAGATACGTTGATCCATAAAGACACCGAGCCAGCCAAACACACCCCAAAAACTTTGAAAAGTGAGCCGAAACGCGCGCTCGCTGTATGCTTCCCAGCCATATTGGGCCAGCCAATCCGCCGTGCGGGCTTGGCCGACGACTACTTTATCGTGCCAAGCCAATCCCAACAGATCCGGCAAGCCATAGAGCCGGGCATTGCGCAACCAGAGCGGCAACCCCAGCAGAAGCGCTGGGATCACGGTCCACAGGGCCAGACTTATCCCTTGCAAAACGCTGCGCCAGGTGCGTTGGTTCCGCCAGACCACTCCCACAATGGCCAGCGCGCAGATGGGCACTAGCAGGTAGGCATAGATCTTTGTGAGCAAGCCTAAGCCCAATATCACCCCTAGCAGCACTAATTGGCGGCGACTCGCCCCGCTGTCCAGCGGGTCTGCGTTGTAAAACTGGCTTCGCATCCATTGGAAGAGCGCCAGCAACGCGGCCACCACCCACAATTCTGCCAGCACATCGTTGTTGACCGCTGCCGCAACGGCCACATGCATCGGCAAAGAAGCGGCAAACGCTGTCGCGCCCAGGTTGATCAACGGCTTGTGCGGAAAGACGGTTTCCAGACAGCGATAAATCA
>JBBRVA010000385.1:0-7559 GCA_038247295.1 Caldilineales bacterium
ACTTGGGCGTAAGTAAGACAGTGAATCAGTAGGACAGTAGAACAGTGTTTGTACTGTCTCACTGTCCTACTGATTCACTACTGATTCACTACTGATTCACCGGAGAATAGTATGGTTATTTCCGCCCAAGTGTACTAGTGGTGTATTGACCCTGGTCACGGACTACTAAAATACATAAATTGAACCCAATGGATTGATTTCTTACTAATGCACCATCTCTACGGATGTATGCACCGGCACAACCCGCTGCACGACCTGACGCAATGTATCGACTGTAAACGGTTTGTAGACGACGTCGACAAAGCCGAGCTTGGGCAATTGATTTTCAATCGCTTCGGTCGAATGGGCTGTCATTGCAATGACCGGCAGCTGTGGATGCTGACGCACAATCCAACGCATCAAATCAAAACCGCTTTCGCGGGGCATGACGATGTCGGTGATGACCAGGCTCCATCGTCGTGCGTCAATCAGTTTGCGGGCCTCGGCCACGGATTGGCAATTGACCGGCATATAGCCGATCTGTTTCAACACAATGCTGACAAAGCGGCCCAGCTTTTCTTCATCGTCCACAATCAATACATGATGTTGGGGGCTTGGACTATCTAATAGCAGGTTACCCATTCCGTTTTTTCCTAAATCTAATCCAGAATTTGCGTCGCTACTGCATTCGCTATCTACAAAGCGTTACTTTGGCGCAAGATGAGCTCGCCGGTTGTTGCAGGCTTTGCTAGCTAAAAATTTGATGTAGATGTTTGCAGCCGATGGTCACAGTAGAATTGGAACGCCGCCTGTAATAACGACGGTGAAAGTTAACCTATCTTACTATAGTTTTGGAATGATGCAAGTGGTACATGGGTCCTAATTGGGCGGCAAATTACGTATAAGTCAGTATAAGTCACCGGAACGCTGCCAGTAAAGCGATAGCCACTGGGTCTATTGCTTTACTGGCTTCCGAAAGCTGCACCCGCTTCTAGCCAATTTTCCAACGTGTTACCGATGGCACTAAGGCTATCAACATTGAGCTTGTCTACGGTATCTTGCATGGTATGATCATGCGGGTAATTGGGGCTAGATAGGATAGTGGCCGGGATACCAGCCTGAGTAAAGAGGGTATGCGAGCCCGGTGTTGGAGCAATGGCTTGCCCAACCCATTGATTTGGATAATCCAGTTGTGCCGCTGTTTGCCAGATGGCATTGCTTAAACCGGGATGGCTGTCGCTATCGGGGGTTAAACTTTGGCCGGCATAACCAACTGTGTCGACAATAACCGCAAACCGAGGCGCGCCGCATTGGGGTACACGTGTATTTAAATCTTGCAAGAAGTGGGTGGTGCCCAACAGCGGTTCCCACCCTGTGATGTTGGCGTTGTCGTCTGCATCAAAGAGCACTAGGCAGATTGTATGACCGGTCGCTGTTACGTCTAGGGTGCGCGCCAATTCGATAAGAACTGCCACCCCCGCCGCGTTGTCTACTGCACCAGGGGTCGATAATGTTTGGTTAGCGCTATTGGGATCGGCATCAGCCAGCAGGCGGCTATCATAATGGGCGCCCAAGATGCCGACCGGCGCGTTGGCCACTTTGTTGGTGCGCACGGCAATGATGTTGCGCGCTGTCGTCCCATTTGGCAGGCCAAATGGGGCGATTAAAACATTCCAACCGAGCTGCACCAATTCATCGACCAGGGCGTCACCCGCCGCGATATTGGCTGGGACGCCGGCAACACGCGCCCCAAACGCCACTTGATCTTGAGCGCGTGCCAATGCACGCTCCCCCGAGAAAGTTTCCACCGTCGCATCCGCTGGCAACAGCCCATACCCCAGGTACCCAAAAAAAGCTACGGCCATTGCCAGCACAAGCACCAATATAATTTCAATCCGATAGAGGCGGAGTCGCTTCATGCTCCACCTCTATCGGTATTCAAAGCACTATCTTCGCGCCATCGATTTTTGGATCGCTTCTCATTCACGCTCACTGCCACTCCTGGGCCGGAAGACAAGCTGTAGCGGTGTGCCCGTGAAGGGGTAGTGGACACGAATTTGATTCTCCAGATACCGTTCATAGGAAAAATGGACAAGCTCCGGGTCATTAACAAAAATGATAAACGTGGGCGGATCATTGCTCACCTGCGTGCCGTAATAGAGGCGTAGACGCCGGCCGTTGCGCGATGGTGGCGGTGCGTCCTCATACGCTTCACCCAGCAAGTTGTTGAATTCACTGGTGCCCAAACGATGACGGCGCGCCGTCACCACTTCCATCGCCGTCGGCAACACTTTGTTGACGCGTTGATGGGTGAGCGCGCTGATGAAAATGACCGGCACATAATCCAAAAATTTCAGATCTTCGCGCACCTTCTTGGTGAACTCGATCAAGGTATGCTCATCTTTTTCGAGCGCGTCCCATTTGTTGACGACGATGACGACACTCTTTTTCTTTTCCAGAATGTAGCCCGCCACGTGTGCATCTTGGGCCGTGACACCTTCGACGGCGTCGATCAGCAGCAGCGCCACATCGGCGCGGTCGATGCTGCGTAGGCTGCGCAAGACGCTGTAATATTCGATGCCAGCTTCGACACTACCACGTCGTCGAATCCCAGCTGTATCAATTAGCGTGATCGCCTGCCCATTGTACGTCAATTGTGTATCCACTGGGTCGCGCGTGGTACCCGGTACTTCGCTCACAATCGCCCGTTCTGTACCCATCAAAGCATTTAGCAAACTGCTCTTGCCCACGTTGGGCCGTCCGACAATCGTGATGCCGACGGTCTCTTCCTCAGCTTCATCGACAGGGTAAGCCGGCAAGGCTTTCACTAGTTCGTCGAGCAGATCACCGATCCCGTCACCGTGATAGGCGCTAATCGGATAGGGCTCACTCAGGCCCAGGTTCCAAAATTCGACCGCATTCAATTGCGTTTTGGTGCCTTCGGATTTATTGACGGCAATGAAGATCGTTTTTGCCGAAAGACGCAATACTTCGGCAACGTCTTCATCGGCGGCTGTCACTCCTTCACGCCCATCAACGACAAAGACAATCACATCGGCTTCGGCGATTGCCACCTGCGCCTGGTTTTGAATGTGGGTAACAAACAGGGCTGAATCTTTGGCTAACGCCACCGCACCAGGCGCGCGCAGCCGGGCCGCGCCTAACTCTGACGGCGCTTCCAGACCGCCTGTATCGATGACAATAAAGCCAACGCCGTTCCAATCGCTTTCGCCATAGATGCGGTCGCGCGTGGTGCCGGGAATATCTTCGACAATCGCGGTACGGGCGCCGATTAGTCGGTTAAATAATGTCGATTTGCCCACATTGGGGCGACCGACTAAAGCAACAACAGGTTTTCTTCGCTTCATAATTGACCTTATTCTTTCGCTCATCAGCCGAAAGTGTGCAAACATTGGTTTACTCACTTTATCCAGATGAGTCTTATTTTTTCGCCGGTGTCACAGTAACTGTCACTGTCGGCGTTACAACGAGCGGTGAATTTGCGACCGGTGTCGCAGTTCCAGTGGGACCTGGCGGTAAGGTTCCGGGTCCCGCCTGGATCAAGTCTGGTGTCGGCTTTATGCTGATCACCACTTCAATCTTGGCGGGAATTACGCCTTGTTCTGTAATGCCGGGTGGACGCACCACCGTTGGTGTAATCGTATGGGTGCCAGGCAGCAGATCGGCCAGATCGAGAATGACAAACATATCATCTAGGCCCAGCGCATCCAAGAGCACCAACGGGCCAGCCACAATTACATCGACCGTATCTAGGGCAAAGGTTGCTTGTAGGCCGGCACCAATATTGCGCAGCACAGGTTTTAGCTTAACCGTGCGGGCACCCTCAACTGGCGAGATGCCGGCCCGGACAGAAACTTTATCCCCTTCAAACGCCGTTACCCCTTCGGGCAGCAACAAATCCAAGGTTCGCTGCAGATCGGCTTTGGCGCCATCGACCGAGAATGGCGAGGTTTCAACAAAGCCTGGCACCTCATCTAATACCTCTTTTTGACCGCGCAGAACGACAGTGGCTGGATCGAGATTGACGGTGCTGAGCACATAACCCGGCGCTGGCTGGCCAACCAGGTCGACCCGTACCGCCACTTCTTTGCGGAAAGGCCACCGCTCTACGGGCACGACAATGGTGACGAGTCGCGGTTCAACCTCAACGCGGTCCACCGGCTGGCGTGCTGTATCTGTCAACGTTACACCCTGGATGCGTTCAACTTGGCTGCGCGCGCTGCGCAAGTTGACCTGTGTTTCGGCGCTCTCAATTTGTTCTACCTGGCTGGACGGACCTCGCACCGTCACTTGACTGGGATTCACGATAGGTGTCAAAGAATCATAGCCAAACGCGGCGGCATCCACCACTTCGACACGCACAGGAACTGTCTTTGTAATCACCTGATCGAGTTGAATGCGCAACTGTTCGCGTTGTACTTCGGTGACAACCACGCTAGGATTGGCCACTTCTACTTGGACTGGTACATCATGCACACCTGGTTCCAGACCCGAGAGATCCACATAGGCATTGATATCGACTGGTTGTAGTTCGAGCCATGCGCTATTCGGCGCCCGTAATGTGACGCGCACACTTTCTTTACTTAAATCTGTGGTTGGTTGCAATGTATCTGGTAGTCCACGCAAACGGATCGTAATTCTATCTGGGAACTCGCGCACAATCAATGGGTTTTCCTGATTAATCGCAATCAACCAGACAATCAAGCCCATCAAGATCGATAATAGGATTGTCCCCACATGATCGAACACACGGGTCCACCGTTTGCGCACACTGCGAATCTGATGTATTTCCACTCAACTTACCCTCACCCCCAAACTCTGTCTAATAATTAACAATTAATTATTAATCGTTAATTATTGTGGTTGGGTCCACATATAATGATGAACCCAACAATAAATTGTCTGCTAGCATGGCTTCCAACCGCTGGAAGCATGAGCAGGGGGTTGTCATTTTTTATAAAATTCACTCAAGATTGGGCGCAGCCGATCACTATCGATGCGCAGGATACGCCCATTACGTGCCACGGAAACTGTACCTGTCTCTTCAGAAACGACCACGGAGAGCGCGTCCGACTCTTCGGTAATTCCAATCGCCGCCCGATGCCGGGTGCCCATCTGATTATCACTCAATTCGCGTTGCGTAAGCGGCAAGACACAACTGGCTGCCATCATTTCATCACCGCGCACCACGACTGCTCCATCATGCAGCGCCGTATTAGGGAAGAATATTGTCATGAGCAGCTCGGCACTGATACTGGCCTCAAGCGCAATGCCGGTGTCGATTACTTCCCCCAAACCGGTGGCGCCCTCAAAGACGATCAAGGCGCCATGCCGTTTTTGCGCCAGTTGCTCGACACCTTTGACCACCTGGTTGATCAACAATTGCACCGAGGTGTCTTCTGCACGCCGCGTCAAGAACGGCGCCGACCGACCGACTCGCTCCAACGCACGGCGCAGCTCGGGTTGAAAGATGACTGGTAATGCGACCAACAACACATTGGTGCTGTGGCGTAAGAGCCAGTTGAAGGCGGTCAATTGCACGGTCTGGCTGACCACCGCCGCGGCCAGTACAAGTACCACAATTCCGCGCAGCAACTGCACGGCTCGCGTCCCCCGAAAGAGACGTAATAGACCAAAAAAGATTAACGAGACCAGCGCAACATCGAGCAGGTTCGTGAAATCGTATAGACGGTTGAGCGAAGCAAGAATATCGGTTGCCATGATTTAGTGAACTAGTGATTAGTGATCGGTGATCAGTCAATGTCATTAAGGTAAGGTATTGTAGGTGCGGTTTTTAACCGCACGTTGGTGGTCTAGCCGAGAACGTGCGGTTAAAAACCGCACCTACATTGAACGATTTTCGTCGTACCTTAATGACATTGACTGGTGACTGATCACTTACACTAAAGGAACTCCGCCGAGCAAATGGGCCAGGATCGCTTTCTGGGCATGCAAACGATTGTGCGCCTGGGCGAAGAGCAGGCTACGATCACTATCGGCTACGCTGTCGGTAATCTCTTCGCCGCGATGCGCGGGTAAACAGTGCAGAACGCGCACATTGGCATTGTGCGTATGCGCAATCAGCTGATCGTTGATCTGATACTCTGCTAGCGCTGCCGACCGTTGTTGATGTTCTGCTTCCTGCCCCATGCTCGTCCATACATCTGTATACAAAACATCCGCACCAATAACGCCATCCAGATCGTCGGTCACGGTAACATCGGCGTCGGTCTGCGCAACCAGGGCAGGGTCGGGTTGGTAGCCGACGGGCGAAACAATGCGCACGGACAAGCCCACCTTGCCGGCTGCTTCGAGCAGACTGGTGGCTACGTTGTTGGCACCGTCACCCAGATAGGCCAGCTGGAGACCCGTCAAATTGCCCATCTGTTCCCAAAGTGTGAAAATATCAGTCAGCGCCTGGCACGGGTGGCTATAATCACTTAAGCCGTTGATCACCGGCACACTGCCCCATTCTGCCAACTGGAGAACATGGGCATGGTCAAAGACGCGCGCCATAATGCCATCTACATAGCCGCTGAGGACACGCGCGACGTCGGGTGCGCTTTCGCGTTTACCCAACCCCACCTCTTCGTGGCTCAAATAGAGGGCGTAGCCGCCCAGGTGGCGCATGCCAACCTCAAAGCTGACGCGTGTGCGTAAACTTGGTTTCTGAAAGATCATGGCCAGCGTTTTGCCTGCCAGAATCGGCTCGTTGCGACCGGCTTGCATGCGCTCTTCTTTGAGCCGCCTGGCCAGATGCAGCAGTGCCCAGAATTGTTCATTCGTCAGCGATTGAACATCCAAGAAGTGGGACAGGCTAGGAATGGTGCTAGGCAATGAATTTCCGGCGTGCATGGGTCGTTCGTCGTCCTCTCTGGTCGGTGCGTGCGTCATTGTGTAGCTTTACTGATATAGAAATGAATAAGTAATAAGTAACAGGTAATTAGTAAGTGGTAATTAGGTGTCTACACGTTGGCTGACCACAATTATTAATTACCGATTACTTGTTACTTATTACTTATTCATGGGTCGCCAAGTGGCCTAAAATGGTATATTTTGCTCAGTTTGCGCCTGCGTAGCCGCGGCGCGCTGACGTTCTTCTTCTTCGCTGATAATCGGATTCGACAGCGTTCCCAGTCCTTCGATCTCAACCGTAACGGTATCACCCGGTTGCATGGTGCCTACCCCAGCCGGCGTACCGGTCAGCAACAGATCGCCTGGTTCGAGCGTCATAAAACGTGAAACAAAGGTTAGAACGCGACTTAATGAATAGATCATCAGATCCGTATTGCCGTTCTGGCGCACTTGATCGTTGACCAGGCAACGTACTGCGCGTCCCGCCGGGTTGAACGTGGTGTCGATCCAGGGTCCGACTGGGCAAAAAGTGTCAAAGCCTTTGCCGCGCGTCCACTGGCTGTCGCTCTTTTGCAGATCACGCGCCGTGACATCGTTGGCCAATGTGTAGCCAAAGATGATATCCAGGGCATCCGCTTCACTCAGATTGCGCCCGCGCCTGCCAATAACCACGGCCAACTCACCTTCATGGTGAACACTCTTGC
>JBBRVA010000386.1:0-7533 GCA_038247295.1 Caldilineales bacterium
CAACAGCCAACGCTAGAAGAGTGGTTGGTGACGGAACTCCATCACAAGTACTATGTCGATCCCCAAATGGCTCGCACCTGGGTCGAGGGCGATGCTTTGCTGTTGCTGCTTGATGGTCTTGATGAAGTGCCACCAGCCCAGCGTGATGCCTGTGTGCATGCGATCAATACATTTCGCAACGCACACCCTGTGGCTTGTGCCGTTGCTAGCCGTCTGACCGCTTATGAAACCTTGCCGCAACCCCTTCAACTACAAAGCGCCGTTCTGCTGCAGCCGCTCACACCAGACCAGATTGATAAGTATTTTGCGCGGCTTGGTGCTGGGTACTCGATTATACGGATTATGTTGCAGAAGGACCCAGTTCTCCAGGAATTGGCCCAGTCTCCACTTATGCTCTCAATGATGACCGTCGCGTACTGGGGCACAGGCCCGGCAACCTTAGATGTGCAGAGTTCGCTCCCATTTCATCGCCAACATCTGTTTGACACCTACATCAAACGCATGTTTCAACAATCCACTGCTTCAAATCAGCCCTATACTGCCCAACAGACCCTGCGTTGGTTAACTGAGTTGGCACAAAATATGGACCAACACCAACAAACCGTCTTCCGCGCAGAACGTCTAAACGCGCGCTGGTTCCAGTTGCGCACCCACATCGGGTTTCACCAGTTGATTGCCGTGTTAATTCTCGGCCTGGCGGCTGGGGTAACGGCCGGCCTAAGTGTTGGGGTGGGTAAGGCGATTATTATCGGGCTGAGTGGTATGCTGATGGGCGTCCTGATTTTCGGATTGCACCAACGAGCAGAGCGCACGCAATCCATGCCATCCAATCAAAGTAGATGGCAAGCGGTTTGCAACATATGGGGTGGTGGGCTCCTCATCGGTTTGCTCGCGGGGCTGATTTTTGGGCTGCGCGGTGGGCTCAGCAATATGTTGATCGTTGGGCTCATTCTGGGCTTAATTGGTCTGCTAATCGGCTGGTTAGTGAGCTACAATGGCGATCCAGATGCCAAACCGCTGGCAATACGCAATTTATCAATGCTCTACAACCATTTACCCCTCAACTATGTCCGCTTCCTCGATTACTGTGCCGACCATCTCTTTCTGCGCAAAGTTGGTGGCGGCTATATCTTTATCCACCGCCTTTTACTGGAGCATTTCGCAGATATGGAAGAAGAAGATATCGGGCGCCTGGCTCGTTTAGACCGGACCGTATAAGCTCCCCGTTTACCCATCTTTGGTTGGTCCCCATTACGCCATTGGCGTATCGGTCGCGGTTGGTGATGGTTCGGGCGTGTCCGTTTCCATAGCTGTTGGCTCGGGCGTATCAGTCGCCGCTGCCACCATTGGCGTATCAGTCGCGGTGGGCGATGGTTCGGGTGTGTCCGTTGCCGTCGGCACGGGTGTATCGGTCGCGGTGGGTGACGGTTCGGGTGTGTCCGTAGCTGTCGGCACGGGTGTATCGGTCGCGGTGGGTGGCACCGGTGTGTCGGTTGCCGTCGGCACTGGCGTATCCGTTGCAGTAGGTGGCACCGGTGTATCCGTGTCTGTCGGCACGGGTGTATCCGTTGCGGTAGGTGGCACCGGTGTATCCGTGGCCGTGGGCGCCGATGTCGCAGTCACCGTGGGTGGTGGCACTGGCGTGTCCGTAGCCGTCGGTGTATTGGTCGACGGTGCCTGGGTATCGGTAGCCGTGGCTATAGGGGTGGACGTGCGCGTTGGCGCCGCCGACGTATTCGTCGCCGGTGGCGCTGTATTTGTGCCGGTCGGCGTGTCGATTGGCGCTAAAGTTGGTGTACCTGTGGGCGGCACTGGGCTATCGGTTGGCGGCACGGACGTAAAGGTTGGCACGACCACGGTACCTGTAGCAATGGCTGTGTTGGTGACTGTTGGTGTGCTGGTCGGCGTTAAGGTCGGCGTATCCGTGGGCGGCACCGGTGTATTGGTTGGCACTAAGATCACAGTATATGTGGGTACAACGACCGTAGCCGTCATCGTAGGCGATACCGGTATACTCGTACTCGTAGGTGTGGAGGTCGTTGTATGGAACGCGGTTGCGGTTGGCACAGGTGTTGCCGCTTCGCGCGTGGTTGGAGTCGGGATCGGCGCAACATCCGAACTTGGCCCGTTTGGTGTTGCCGTCCTGGTTGCTAGCAAGGCCACCGTAGGCCGCACGGTCGCTGGCTCTGTCGCCGAAGCAGTAACCGTTGGCGTGCGCGATGCGGGTGCCGTTGGCGTCGCCAGCGGACTTATTACCGTCCCAATTTCTGGCGTGCTATTGACGGTTGCTGTCATTTGTTGGCCGGCGGCAATTACAAGCTCCTCATCATCGACCGTTACTTGTGTTGTACCAGTTTTGGTTTCGATATGTGTCTGAGTGGCCGAAAGCACTTCAACCGTTAGTTTGGTATACTTCACGGAAGCCACCGCCGCCGTTGTCCGAACTTCAAATAGATCCGCCTCTGCGAGCGGGGTGCTGACTTCATGGCTTGTTTTACCGCTGTGAACCAGCAACGCCACGCGCGTTGTCGCCCCCGCAGCTTCATATTCTTCCAATTCAACTTCGGCGCCTGGTTCAACCGTGGTGCTTTGGCCTGTAAAGTACTCAATGTGGGCTGTGCTATCATCACCAGTGATCAGTCGATCACCCTCGGCTAACAAGTAGACAGTTGGGCCAGCCTCGACCGTTTCGGTCTGACCGCTTGATTTTTGAATGATGGCTTGACCACCTGAGATAATAACATGCGCTTGACGCAGAACGTCGCCAGGCGCGGGAATCGGCACGCCGCCAGAGACTGGTGTTCCAGCCACTGGTGTTCCAGCCGCCGGTGTTCCAGACGGTGGCGTGACTGCCAGCCAGGGCGTGCGGCTTAGCCCAATCAGCACAAGCATCACCAAGAGCGCGCTGGCTAGCCCACTCAAGGCCAAAGATGGCGCCTGCACAAAGAGTTCACGTAATCGAGTTAGCCAGGTGGACCAAAGCCCGCCTGCTATGTACGCCGAGTTTTGACTTTGTTGGCGCGGGCCAGGGTTGGTTGTAGACAAAGCGCGTGTGGCTGAACCAGTAGTGGCCACGGCTGCCAAGACTTGTTGCTGCAAACGTGCTGCTAATACCGGAGGCAACGGCTTAAGCGGCATGTGCCTTTGAAATAAATCATACAGTTCTTGATCGTCTGGTTGTTCAGCGACGAAATGAAACGCAGGTGTGGCTTCAAGCGGCAACGTGGACACAGATGGGCGCGACGACGCTTGCAGGGTAGTTGCTACCGCTGCCAGCACCTGTTGCTTCAAACGATCGGCCAATTCTGGCGGCATCGGTTTGAGTGGCAGGTGCTTTTGAAATAAAGCCTGCAGTTCTTCATCACTCAAATTATCAGCCATCTTGCTTACGCTTCACCACGCTCCAGGAACGCGCTTTGAAATTGATGACGTACTCGGCTTAGTAAAGATTCGGTCGCTTTATAAGATCGACCCAGCACGGTAGCAACTTCACTTACACTCAAACCGACATAATAGCGGAGGATCAAGGCTTGTTTTGCCGGTTCTGGCAAGCCTTCCAATATTTCATATACTTCATAGCTGCGACTTGGATCCGCGGTACTTAACTCTTCTGGCAATTCAAAAGTGGTACGCGTGCGTCGCCAGTAATCCACGACTTTGCGGTACGCAATTGAATAGACAAAGGTAGACAGCGCCGCGTTCCCATCAAAGCTACGGATGCCCTCGACTACCCCTAACAGGATATCGCCTAGAACATCTTGTACTTCGTCTGAACCCTTTAAATTAGCACTCACATAGTTATACAGATAAGGACTCCATTCCGATACGAATAGTTCCCACGCCGCATTATCACCTGTCTGCAAGCGGCGCAGATAAGCAGCATAGTTAGCGCGCTCGGCCTGGGTTGGCAAGCGCGCTTTGGGCGGGTTGGCAGACCTGAACTGAAGCTTCATCTGTGGTTCGCGTTCCCCAATGCTCGGCTCAATCTGCCCCCAACTGTTCGGGCGCATTTTGAGTTCGCCATTCCAACTGTGGATTCAGCCACCGCAGAAGTGGCAAGCGGCCAGCATACACCGCTTGCCTGTCTAAAATCTAGTGTCGGCAATAAACTAGTACACTTGGGCGTAAGTAAGACAGTGAATCAGTAGGACAGTAGAACAGTGTTTGTACTGTCTCACTGTCCTACTGATTCACTACTGATTCACCGGAGAATAGTATGGTTATTTCCGCCCAAGTGTACTAGCGTAGGCCTTGGCCGTGCTGCGTCGTTGGTGGGCATTTCTCCCTTACTCTAATGTCCAGTGTACTCTGGCAGATTGGTCACCCAGCAAAGAATTTTGCTCGCAGCTAGACCCGAAACTATTTACGGCTTGCCGTTTGGTATGCACCAACGAATGCGAAACCAAACGTAAGTACTATTATACATCATTTGCCAACTTTCAACTGTAAGGCAGATAAATATAAGGCAGATAAATAGATGTTACCTCCATTTTACTGCTTTCCTGAGCTACACCATATGGTTGGTTTTATTTTTAATAGTAAGTGATCTGAAAGGTTTATTAATTAGCCACAGCGCGCTGATATTGTTGCGTTATTGTGTTCAATCTCGACATTAGAGTTCTGATCTACTATTTTCGTCATTTCTCCTACGGAGGACAGCGTAAACGATGATTACCCTACCGATTTACTTTGGCATAGTTGTTGTCTCATCTGCGATCACTTTCATCATGGCGATATGGCTGCAAAATCGTCAAACCTAGGAAATTGTTACGAAGATCAATGTTCAGGTAAGAAAAGAAGGCCACCAGCTTAAAGCTGGTGGCCTTCTTTTCTTGTCGTATGTTTTCAACGGCTAGACTAGTTTGCCAAGTTGCCGGACAAGTCTGGTCCAGATATTTTGCAAATCAAGAAGACGCCTGATTATGCGCCGTTGCAGATAACCAGGTGCTACATTTTTTAGTTTGCAAAATTAATGTGTTCTGTGCCAAAGTTTATCTAACCAATTGATCACGCGCTCGATCACCTTCCATATTTCCAATTTTTCTACCCCGGCAATCAACGGACTGGCGGCCATTGCCTTGACCGAAGCTTTGTCGGCCTTGATCTCGACTCGCACGGCATAGGCCCTCGCTGGCGGATGGCGCATCGGATTTAACAAATTTTGGGGCTGAATCGAATATTCCAATTCGCTGGCCGAATCTTCAAAATACACCCAGCCCAGGCGCTCATCTTCATCCGTATTTTTGAAGATGGGTTGCTGTGCCTGCTCGTAAGTGAATCCTCGGCAAAATATAACAGGACACCGAAAGGAGCAACGCCAATGACCTACGCCAATGACCTACGCCAATGACCTACGAAAGTAATTGTACCTTACCCAACGAATTGTTAGCACAAATTGCCAACGAAGGGCTAGTACACTTGGGCGTAAGTAAGACAGTGAATCAGTAGGACAGTAGAACAGTGTTTGTACTGTCTCACTGTCCTACTGATTCACTACTGATTCACCGGAGAATAGTATGGTTATTTCCGCCCAAGTGTACTAGGAGCATGTCCGTATCTGTTTCTCGATGCGCGCTACGAAAAAGTGCGCATCGATGGGCAGGTGCGCGATGCCGCAGTGCTCATCGCCAGTGGCGTGAATGCTGAAGGGAAGCGTCATATCCTGGGCGTTTCGGTCTCATTGAGCGAACAGGAAGTGCATTGGCGTACGTTTCTGCAAAGCCTGGTCGCCCGTGGCTTGGGCGGGATTCATCTGATTATCAGTGATGCCCATGCTGGCCTTAAACACGCACGGCAAGCGGTCTTTGGTGGCGCGCCTTGGCCAGCCAGCATACTACGCTTTTTAGAGAAACATATTTGCTTAATCGCGCAATGTACCAACATTCAGCAAATTGCTTAGAAAAGCTAAAATTTTATTGGCGATGTTGTTACTTGCAACTTTAACGGCAAGTTGTTATCCTCCCTATGTACACACATATAGGTGCCAATACACAGTGCGATACGCTGCGTACGTTCGTTATACCCCGTTCGCAACCATATAATCGATGCTAAAGCTTGTCCGATGCCAAATTTGCAAGGAGGCGCTGCAACCATGCTAGCCCTAGCCGCCCAAAACCACGCGCAGTGGGATTCACCCTTCGCCAACTACCAGATCGATGGCGCCTACGATGAAATGTTTGCCAAGCACGATCTGTCGCGCACGCAATACCAGCGTCTTTACGAGCGCTTGCTCGAACTTTCTGGCACAGAATTACAACAACGCCAGCGCGCGGCCGACCAGACCTTTCTCCACCAAGGCGTCACTTTTACAGTCTACAGCGCCGACGAAGGCACCGAACGCATCTTCCCCTATGATCTGTTGCCCCGCATTCTGACGAGCGCCGAATGGGAAACGATCGAACGTGGCTTAACCCAGCGCATTGTCGCCCTCAACATTTTTCTGCACGACATCTATCATAAAGGGCAGATTCTGAAAGACGGGGTGGTGCCGCACGATCTGATCTACAGCAGCCGTCACTACCGGCGCGAGATGCGCGACCTGAATGTGCCGCATGGCGTCTACATTGCCGTCACCGGCACCGATCTGATTCGGCAACCCGATGGCCAATTTGCGGTCTTGGAAGACAATTTGCGGGTGCCCAGCGGGGCGTCGTACATGTTGGCCAACCGCCAGGTAATGAAGAACAGTTTTCCACGCCTTTTCAGTGACTACGGCGTTCGTCCCCTGGACACCTACGGCCAGGCCCTGCTCGACACATTGCGGGCCTTGGCGCCGGCGCACCGCCCAGAACCGACCATTGTCCTGCTCTCCCCTGGCGTCTACAATTCGGCCTATTTCGAGCATACCTTTCTGGCCCGCCATATGGGCATCCCCCTGGTCGAGGGGCGCGACTTGGTGACGCACGACAACATTGTCTATATGCGCACCACCGCCGGCCTGGAACGCGTCGATGTGATCTACCGGCGTATCGACGATGACTTTTGTGACCCGCTGATCTTTCGTAGCAATTCGACCCTGGGTGTGCCTGGGTTGTTTAACGCCTATCGCAGCGGCAATGTAACATTGGCCAACGCCATCGGCACCGGCGTGGCCGACGACAAGGCGGTCTATGCCTACGTGCCGGATATCATCCGCTATTATCTCCAGCAAGACCCCATCCTGCCTAATATCGAAACCTATCTGCTGGAGGATGTTAAACAGTGCAACTATGTGTTGGATCACCTGGATCAGTTGGTGGTCAAAGCGGTGGGTGAATCAGGTGGCTACGGCATGTTGATCGGTCCACACAGTACGCAAGAGATTCGCGATAAATTTCGTCAGAAGATCCTGGCCAACCCTCGCGACTACATTGCCCAGCCGACCATCCAATTATCACGCGCACCCTGCTTCATCGACGGCAAAGTCGAAGCGCGGCACGTCGATTTACGCCCCTATATTTTGTACGGCGATCAGGTCACGATTGAGCCGGGCGGCTTAACCCGCGTCGCGCTCAAACGTGGTTCGCTGGTCGTCAACTCTTCCCAGGGTGGGGG
>JBBRVA010000387.1:0-7533 GCA_038247295.1 Caldilineales bacterium
CTCAACCTATCCCCGCGTTTTTTCCCCCGCGGGCCCCCCCCCCCCCCGGGGCGCCCCCCCCGCCCCCCCCCCGGGGCGGCCGCCGGTCCCGGGCTGAATAGTTACCGATTTACGAGCGATCTTCGTTGACGAAGCCGCTTCGTACATCAAAAATCGTACATCGTATATGGCGTAATGCGTTAGCTCGCGCCCATCCATTCTAGTGAATCGACCGTGGCGCAGAAATCTTGCACGGCTTCGGCAGGCGGGGTGGGCAGATAGAGTTTTTGCAGCACGAGTTCCAATTGCTCGACCACTTCGCGGGCGCGACCACCGTTGGCTTCCATGCGTTGGCGGCCGTAGGGGATGTAGTGCTCAAAGTGCCAGGCCAACATCGGGTCTTCTACCCCTTCCAAGGCCGACATGCGCGCCGGCAACAGATATTGTGATAACCATTTCTGATGTTCGGGATTGGAAAGCCAGAGCCCAAAATCGATCGTCGGCTGCGACTGGGCCGCATCTGCGGTTTTGAAGAGCATGGTGTTGACATCCAGCAACGGTCCACCCCAAACCGACGCATGTTCGACATCTGGGTTAGTGGGTGGCTGGACGAAAATCCAATCGAAGCCATGTTCACTGTCCGTTACGACCAGGGTTTCTGGGTTGACCGTCATCCCCGGTCGCCGCGCCCAGCCGAGGTCGGGGCCAATGCCGCCGAGCAATGCTTTTTGGTCCCAATATTCCCAGCGCGTGGCGCTCAAGCCGGATGGGTTGGGGATTACACCGTGAACACTGTAGAGGTCTTGCATCCATTGCAGCCAAGCCAACCCTTTTTCTTCACCCAGCAGACAGCTCCATTGCCCATTATTATTCTGGACCGTGTCGGTGCCCCAGTTCCAACTCATCACCTGCTCGGGCCAGTAGAAGAAAGGATTTGTCTGTTGCGTGGCAATCACGGCGCCCCAGACTTCGGAGCCATCATCACGTTTGAAGGTGCAGGCCTTCATTAATTCCAAGTATTGGTCGAAGTTCCACGTGCGTGCTGGCCCTGCTGGCAACAGATCGTTGGCCTCGGCTTCCTCAACAATCGATAGATTGAGGATCATGCCGGAGGCTAGCGTATAGAAGGGCACCATATAATTTTTGCCCTGATACTGCATGCCTTCGTACCAACCCGCGGGCAGATCATCTTTGAACTCTTCCGGCAACTCAACTTCTAACGCCACGTCCGCTTCGACGGCATAGAGAATTTGGTCGATGCCACCGCGCAAGATTAAATTGGGCGGATTCCCAGCTGTGATCGAGGTTGCCATCTTGGTTAGCGAATCCCAACCCATGGCTTGATAGGCGATCGTCACTTCGGGGTGCTCGGTCTGATAAGCATCGACCATCTCTTGTTCCCATTTGCCATGCGGGTAGGGCTCGGCGGGTAACCCCAGAGGGAAAGACCACCACTGTAGCTCGACGGCTGCCGCTTGCGCTGCGCCCCCCTCGGTGGCCGTTGTGGCACCGGGTGCCGGAGCTGGCGCACAGGCAGCCAGCGCCAAGGCACCGCTGGTCAGCGCGGTCACCTTCAAAAATTCTCGACGGGACATTGCGTTACGCATGTTACTTCTCCTTGTTAAGTTGGATAGTTGAACGGTTGTGAGCAATCCAATGAGCGTTTTACCAAAATCATAGACTGGGTAACCAGGTAACAATGCGCTGTAATTGGTTTTACGCACGCGCCTATTGCGGTTGTTGGGGCGCCTGTGCCGTGGATTCGCGAACTAACAACTGCGTTTCCACGTGCCGAATGCGGGGGGGGGCGGCTTGGGTATGTGTAGAACTGGACAACAAATCGAGCAGCATTGTCATCATAATGCTACCAATCGTGTAACGGGGGAGAGCAACCGTCGTCAACGCGGGGCTGATCTGAGCGGCTAACGGAATATCACTAAATCCAATCACGGAAAGGTCGTGCGGCAATTGCAAACCTTGCTTGCGCGCCTCGCCGATCAGACCAATCGCGGTCAAATCATCGGCGGCAAAAACAGCAGTTGGCGGCGCTGTCATACGCATTATCTGGATCAGAGCCGCTTTGCCGCTATCAAAGTTCATGTTGCCATCAATCACAATGATGTTTTCCTTGTCAATGCCATGCGTGGCAAGGGCGTTGAAAAAAGCATCGCGTTTGCGGTGCGAAGTGCGTAGATGTTTGGGCCCACCGACATGGGCAAAGCGCTGATGGCCCAAACTAACAAGATGATCAACGGCGGCGTAAATACTCATTTCAAAGTCTGAGATGACGACACCCACGGCCCATCGATGGCAGGCGGCTCCCAGTCTAGCACTACGACTGGAATCTGATTGCGCACCAACTAAAGCGCAAATTGGTCCGATAAACTGGTGGTCATCACCAGCACACCATCCACTTGTTTGTCGATCAGCGAATCGGCAAAGCGCATCCCCCGCGCCGGGTCGTACATCGTGTTACAGAGAAAAATATCGAAGTTGTGCGCCAGCGCAACACTTTCCACCCCTAAAATTACATCAGCATAAAAGGGATTGCTGATGTCAGAAATGAGCAGGCCAATCGTTTGCGTGCGTTTGAGGGTGAGGCTGCGCGCCACACCGCTTGGGCGATAGCCTAGCTCACGAAGCACCGTTAGCACGCGCACTCGTGTGTCATCGCGCATATATTCATCGCTGTCTGTCAGCACGCGGCTTACGGTGCTTTTAGAGACTCGCGCTACACGCGCCACATCAGCAATCGTCGGACGAGCCATTGGTTGCTTTTCCTCAATCGACCACTCCCTAGTCGAGTCGTTCGCTCACTCGATAACTGATCGGTAGGTGATTTATCCGCGTCTGCGCCGGATAGCTTCCGAAACCGGTTTCGGAGATTGTCAACAATATACCATAGTGCATTTTGGGTGTCAAACACGATTTTTGGATGAGGATGCCAATCAAATGGATGCATTTAATACCCGATTGTTAATAATCTTTACCAAAATTAGGACTTCAGTTATTTGAATCGTCATTGCTAACCGTCGCTGCCCAAAACTCAACCGCAGCCACAGGTAAGATTTGTAAGCAAGATGTAAATATTGCGTATGGTATAAGTGCAAAAATTAGTTTAGTATAATTAAAACAAATAATCGATGTTCCGTTATTTCTTCCCCTTCATCGCTAACGTCGTCACAAAGAGCCAGCTCTTTTGCGGAATCGTCCCAGATTGCTAGTGGTTGCTTAGACGTGGCTTGCCTATGTCGTTTAATCCTCTCTGCGTTTTGTAGAGAATTTTGTATATTTATGGATTATCAATAAATATCCACTATATCAATATATAAGGAGTACATATGAAAATTTTACTAAAATGCAGTAAAAAATTTACTCGTCTAGGTCAGTCGGCGGCGATGCTGATTGCGATTGTGGCTGCTATATTCCAGGCGCAAAGCGTGTTTGCCGCCGGAACCGTTCTTGTCCCTGGTGATATTGCCTTTACTGGCTACATCACAAACGGATCCCCCGACTCGTTCTCGTTTATTACCTTGGTGCCGCTTAAAGCTGGCACTGAAATTTACTTCACAGATACAGGGTGGACCGGCACGAACTTCTTTGAGGTCACCGACATCAATCCTGACGGTGAGCGAATTACACTCCTGACTGTTAATAACCCGATTACGCCCGGCACCATTATCCGTAGCAATGATGCTTCACCCGACTTCACATGGATAATCACGGGGACGATTGGCGCGGGGGGGGGCAGCTATTCGGAACTTGCATTTGGGGCGAATGGCGACCAGATTACGGCTGTGCAATCGACTAACAGCCCAAACCCGCTCCTCTCTGGTTTTACTGGCCTCGCTCAGATCGACTACACCGGCGCGTTTGAGCCTGCGGTTAGCAATGGCACAGGTGACATTGTTCCGGGCCTGTCCCAAGCCGCGGGGACAGCGATTCTTTTCAACGCTGGGGGCACCTACGCGGCCTTTAATTTGAATACGCTGGTCAGCGGAACTGCTAGTGAATGGCGAACGGAGATTTCAAATCCAGCCAACTGGACATTTAATACTACTGGCACAAGTTTACCCACCGGAGCAGTCTCCGTGCTCACGCCGGCCAGCATCCTTACCCAACCCTTGAGCCAGACCATCAATATCAGCACCACGGCAACGCTGAGTGTGACAGCGAGTGGCGCTGCCCCGCTCACCTATAAGTGGTATCAGGGCAACACAGGCGATGAGAGCAACCTCATCGCCGGCGCTACCACAGCTAGCTTTACAACGCCTGTGCTGACCACTACCACCAGCTATTGGGTGCGCGTAACCAACAGCCTTGGCCCGGCAGATAGCACAACGGCCACGATCACTGTGATCGACCCCGCGACGCTCACGAACATTCTCCATCTGCCGGTCGTGCTCAATTAGCCGAGCCCTGCCGGGCGTGTTCATCTCAATTCGATAAGCAATAATGGTCAGGGGGACGAGCAATCGTCCCCCTATTTTGTCATTTTGTCGGTGTTACTGATGCGGTAGGCACGCTAGCATACCAACTACTTTCACGGAGGGTCAGACGATCCTGTTTGTGTTTAATGCCGGTTCTGATCATTGCCTCATCCAGGGTCGCTAAGTTGTTAGACGCACGAGCTTGCAATAATTTGCGCTTTGACCCAAAATGCAGCAAGAAATACCTTGCGACAACGACCTAGCCTAAAGAGGAGATAAATATGGAATATCGCAGAATGGGCCGTACTGGCTTGAAGGTGTCAGAGATTTGTCTGGGCACGATGACGTTTGGTCACGGGACTGACCAGGCTGAAGCTACTCGGATTGTTGATTTGGCCTTCGCGGCGGGGGTGAATTTTTTCGACACGGCCAACGCCTATGGCGGCGGCCAATCCGAGGTGCTGCTGGGCAAAGCGCTCCAGGGCCGTCGGCGTGATGCCGTGGTCGCGACTAAATTTTTTAATCCGATGGGGTCGGGACCCAACGATTCCGGCATGTCGCGCCTGCACATTATGCAGGCGATTGATGACAGCTTACGGCGCTTGCAGATGGATTATATTGACATTTACTACATTCATCATGTCGATACGCAGACGCCTTTGGAAGAAATGCTGCGTACGTTGGATGATCTTGTTCATGTGGGTAAGGTGCGCTATATTGCGTGTAGTAATTATCAGGCTTGGCGTTTAATGGATGCGCTCTGGATCAGCGATGGTAAAAATCTAGCTCGTTTTGAATGTTACCAGCCCCAGTACAGTTTGGTTGTGCGCGACATCGAGCAGGAGATCGTGCCGCTGTGCGAGGCTAAGGGATTGGGTGTTGTCGTCTGGAGTCCGCTGGCTGGTGGCTTTCTCAGTGGCAAATATCAACCAGGGCAACGCATGGCAACGGGCGCTCGCTCGCAAGAAGGATGGGCCTATCCGCAGCAGTATTTTGCGGCCAATGCAGATGAAAGCCTGCGCATGCTGTTAGACATTGCCCAGCAATTAGGGCGTAGCCCCGCCCAGGTTGCACTGCGCTGGGTGCTGGATCAACCGGGCATTACCAGCGCCATCATCGGTGCACGCACGGTGGCACAGGCGCATGATAATCTGCTGGCTGGTGGTTGGCGCCTGCCAGCGGAAGCGCTGGCGCGTTTGAATCAGGTTTCGCATCTTCCCGATCGCTATCCAGAATCGATGGAGAAGAACATGCACGAGCGCCGCAACAGTGCCGTGCAGATGCCGTCGTTGGCCTAAAGGATTGACATTCGGTCTGCTTTGGGATACATTGACGCTTCGATAAATCGTATATCAAGCCGTATAACTAGAGGGGGTGACTTGTGTTTCAGGTTGCTTATGAATGGACAGAATCCTGGCCCAAAGATGGTCCGCTGCGTGTAGATGCCCACTTTTCCGGGGAAATCAATGTGGCTCCAGATGTGGCGCGGCGGCGTGCCAACGGCTACTTTACAAGGAACGTCGCCATGTTCATAACACCTGGCGAGCCTGTGCTTATCTTGGGTGAACGTCCAGTTTGGCGTATGCCGGCGATTCTACGTCTGCGTGGTGTCGGCGAAGTTGCCGTCATAGGGTCGATTGATGTAGACGCAAAAACAGGCAGAGTTATTCCATTTTCTGAAGATCAAATTACATGCATCCAAGCGCGCGCGAATGACATTGCTACCCGTCTCACACTACCAGCAATAGGAGGATTACATTTACGCTTTGATTGGTTTAACTCCTTTTGATGAAGCATAAGTAAACTGATTGGCCCGTAACGCGATTAAATCGATCAACAGATAAGAGCCGGGTGGAGGCAGGCGCAAGGCATTAGTATCCTTGGCGTGACAACCTGGCTCTTTTATTTAGAAAACTGTACAAATCTCTACCGTTTGAGGAGCAAGACTACCCTTGGCAAGTACTACCGAAACCCCTACTCTCCGTGCGCGTTGGACCCAGTCGCGCACCTGGTGGCGCGAACGACGCGTTAAGATTCAGGATTCGGCGCGCAATATCCGGCGCGCCTTTGGCCTGGTTTGGGCAGCCCATCCGCCATCGGCGCTGGGGATGGTAGCCTGCACTTTGATCGGTGCCTTTATTCCTGTGGGCCAGGCGTGGACGGCTAAATTAATTGTGGATGGCGTTGTTGCCGCGATTAATAATCAAATGGGGGTCCAAACTGCGTTTCAATCCGTGTTGCCCCTGTTGGCGTTGGAATTTGGGCTGCTTGTGCTGAGTGCTGCGACGGCCCAGGCGCGGCGCTTTGCCGAACATGTCTTGCACGCCCAGATCAACCTCAGCCTCAACCAGCGCATGATTCGCAAGGCACTCGAGTTGGATATTTCGCACTTCGAGAATGCCGAGTATTACGACAAACTGGAAAATGCCCGGCGCGAAGCGGATTGGCGCAGCTTGCAAATTGTCAATGGTGGCTTCTTCCTGATCCAGAATACGTTGACAATTCTCTCGTTTGCTGCCTTGCTGGTGCGCTTTAGCCCGCTGTTGGCGCTTATTCTCTTCGCCGCCACCATCCCGACCTTCATCGTGCAAAATCGTTTCTCCGATCTAAGTTTTCGTGTGCTTTCCTGGCGGGCGCCGGAAGCCCGCCGCCTCAATTATCTGGAATATTTGCTCACCAATGACCACGCTGTCAAGGAGATCAAGCTCTTTGGTCTGGGCGAGCCGTTGTTGGAACGCTACAGCACGCTCTTTACCAAATTTTTACACGAAGACGAAGTGCTAGCCCGCAAGCGTAGCCTGGCTTCACTCGGCTGGGGGCTGCTGACCACGCTCTCTTACTATGGCGCTTATGCCTGGATTGTCTGGCGCGCGATCCAAGGGTTGATCACGCTGGGTGATATGACCTTATACCTGAGCGTTTTCCGCAGCAGCCAGAGTATGTTCCAGGCGATTCTGACCGGGGTTAATCAACTCTACGAGAATGGGCTTTTCATGAGCAATTTATTTACCTTTCTCGAATTGCAGCCGCAGATGGTGCAGGCGGCTCAACCAGTGCCTGTGCCGCGCAAGGTGCGCCAGGGCATCGAGTTTAGAAATGTCTCGTTTCAATATACGGGGCAGAC
>JBBRVA010000388.1:0-7528 GCA_038247295.1 Caldilineales bacterium
GATCCGGCCCAGGGCTTGAAGCTTTTGCAACAAGGCTGCCAAACACTGGGGCTGGAATTGACGCCAGCCCAGTTGGCCCAGTTCCAGCTTTTTTATCAGGAATTGGTCGAGTGGAATCAGAAATTCAACCTAACCGCGATTACGGCCTATGCCGAAGTGCAGACCAAACATTTTCTGGATTCGTTGGTGGGAGTGTCCATTTTGGCCGAGGAGTTGAGGCAGCCGCTGCCGATCACGCAGTCGCTGCATTGCTTGGATGTAGGAACCGGGGCCGGCTTTCCAGGGGTGCCGCTCAAAATCGCCATGCCACAGACCGATTGGACGTTGATGGATGGCACCGGCAAAAAGATTCTCTTCCTCGATCAGCTGGTCAAGAAACTTGGCTTGACGGAGGTGACGCTGGTGCAGGGGCGCGCCGAAGAACTTGGCCAGCAAAGCCCCTATCGAGAAAAATTTGAATTGGTAACTGGGCGCGCCGTCGCACCTTTAAATATTCTGGTCGAATACCTGCTGCCGTTGGTGCAGCAAGACGGCTGGGCCATGATCTACAAGGGCGCTAGCGCACCACAGGAATTTATGGAGGCGCGCAAGGCAATTGAATTGTTAGGCGGCGAGACGGTGCGTCTAGCGCCCGTGCAAGTGCCCTTTTTAGAAGAAAAACGCTTTCTTCTGTTGATCAAAAAAGTCCGGCCTACACCGGACATCTATCCACGCAGCCAAGGCATGGCGCGCAAAAAACCCCTCACGTAAAACGCAGCTTACCTCTTTATGCTGCCGTAGCAAAGGCTACTCCTCTAAGCAGCCCTTCTCTAGGTAAAATGTCATATGCTGAAAGTGGATCACCGGGTCGATATACCCGACGCGGATATGTTTGGGCGCGGTTAACGTGATCGGGGCATAACAAAGAATACTTTGGATGCCAGCGTCAATCAAGATGTTGGCGACCTCTTGCGCGCTTTGGGCAGGCACAGCAATAATCGCAATCTGACAGTTATACTTTTTTACCGTTTCATGGACTGTGCTGGTGGGTTCCACGGTCAACTGGCCCAAGCGTTCGCCAACCTTGCTCACATCACTGTCGACGACGCCGACAATACGAAAGCCACGATTCTCGAATCCATTGTAACTGGCTAAGGCATGGCCTAGGTAGCCTGCGCCCACCAAAATGACCGGCCAGATACAATCTACCTTCAAAATTTCCTGGAGCTTTCCGCACAGGTAACCAATGTCGTATCCAGTTCCCTGTTTGCCAAATTCACCAAAATGGCTCAAATCTTTGCGAATTTGGGCAGAACTAATGCCCAACAGATCGCCCAGTTCTTGGCTCGATGTGACAGCATGGCCTTGATCTTGCAGTAATTTCAAGGTGCGCAAATAGACCGGCAAACGGCCGATCACGATATCCGGTATGCTCGCCTTATCGGCGTGAATTTCGTCTACCAAATCATGATAACTCATGTTGCTTACTCTTTAGCTACCTTCATATGTGGATTGGTCGCCAGTGCGGGGGTATCGGACCGCGGCTAGCATATGACTTGTGGATTTTAGCACAAACGTAGAGGGAGTGCCAATCAAAACGGGTGTCCGCAAACTCATTGCGCATTTCCCTCGCCAGTGTGATAAAAAAACAAGCTGGCTATAGGATTCCCTATACCCAGCTTGTGTCCTCATTGCCACACTATGGTTAGCATACTGCTATATTGGTGAAGTATAGTTGGTAAAACATAGTACGCTAAAAATCAATCATATACAACAATGATCATACGTTCAACGCACCCCAAGCAGATTGGGATTCGTCAAAAAACATCATAGCGCACAGTCGTGCTGCGGTTTTGGCGACGTTCCGCCTGGCGCATCGACCAACCCCACAGTGATAGCGAGATACCGGCGAAGAGCAATACACTGGCGACCATATAAGCCAGCAACTCCGGCCAGATTAAAATCGCCAGCGCAAAGAGGGTTAACACCAACCCTGGCGCCATCACCATCCACCAGGTGCCTGTCGAAAAGCGCTGGCCATAGCGTTGGAAGCGAATAAAAATGGGTTCACGTGTAAACATTACTTAGACTCCTTAAGTAACTATAGCAGACGATGGTGCATAATGCGTCGTCATTGGTCGTTTGTCGTTGGTCACAATTAGTCGCGGCGGCGGTTGAGCAGGAAGACGTAATAGAGCAACGTCATGATCGCTTGCAAGGCTGCAGCGACATAGGTTAGCGCGGCGGCATCCAACACTTTATTCACGCCTTGCAGCTCTTGCGCACTTAAAATGCCTTCGCTGACCAAGAGCTGTTTGGCACGCTTGCTGGCGTCAAATTCCACCGGCAATGTCACCACCGCAAAAAGGGCCGTGGCGCCAAAGAGCACAATGCCGACCCAGGCAATCGGTTGCAGCGACATAAAGAAACCAATCATAAAAATAATCGGTCCCAGCCAGCTGCCAATCTGCACGGCCGGCACCATGGCCGAACGTAAGGCAAGCGGGGCATATTTTTCCTGATCTTGCAACGCATGGCCAGATTCGTGCGCCGCGACACCGATCGCCGCCAAGCTGGGCGTATCATAAACCGCCGGGCTCAGCCGCAACGTCTTGCTGCGTGGATCATAGTGGTCGGAAAGAAACCCCTGTACCCGCTCCACCGTGACATGGCGCAACCCATTTTCGTCCAAAATCCAACGGGCCGCCTGCGCACCGGTGGTGCCGCGCGCCGAGCGTACTTTCGAATACGTTTCAAAAGACGAGCGCACCTTCATCTGCGCATAGAGACCCAGCGCCAGGGCTGGTAACGCAAAAATAAGATAGAGTGGGTCAAAGAACATTCGGCTATTCTCCTAAATTATAAATTTCCGGCTATACCAGTGCATCATTGCCAGGCAATACCAGCTATTTGTTTAAAATCAATACGTATAGATTGTATCATGGTTGTATACGAATATTATTAGAGAAGAATTAGATTCATGTTAGATGGGGTAAGGCGAAAAATCTGTTATGTGGAACGCAATTTTTACGAGAATACAAGTGATTAATACGTACTTTCTGAATGGCTACCCCCCACCGGCATCGAGTTGGTTATCCATACCTTATTCTTTTAGCTCGCCTCAACCATCACTACCCGTAATACTGTCTCACTTGGGTTAGATCGGTCTACCTCATACATCACCCAATAACCTTCTATCAGCCATTCATAACCACCAGCGCGCTCAGGCAGTGGCCTGGCCCCCTCCGGTGCCGGTCTTGTTTTCAAAGATTCAAGGGCGCGGCGTAACGCTGCACCATCCTCGCCCAGAGAACGTACAAACATCGTAACTTGCTGGCTATAGTGCATCCGCATTAGAGCGTCTCGCTAAAGTTGCCAGCCTTCATCTCAGCTAGAATATAATCGTACTTCACGAGCCGCTGCAACCGGGCTATCTCGCGCACCATCTGATTCCATTTATCTGGATGAACTAAAACACCAGCGCCATGACCGCCACGGGTCAAGAGTACAGGTGTCTCATTCAGTTGTTCGACAATTTCGGCCTGTTTGTTGCGTAGATCACTCACAGGTAGGGTGGGCATTGCACTGTAAAGCATAAGATGTCTCCTTTTGACTTAGAACGTACATGTAAAGTCATTATAAACACAAACGTCAGCCTAACCAAAATAGAATACAGCGCGACTGCCGACTATCGCTTACCGCCGCCGCCATAAAATCGCCAGGGCTGGCCGCAACTCTGGACTTCTGAGTAGAATGCCGGCTAGGGCATAGCCGAGGGCGGCGATGCCCAGCCCACCCAACGTGGCTATCCAGGCACCGGAGAGACCCGGTAAACGGGGAAAAAACGGTTGCTGATGCGACCACAGCCAGGCCGCCAGTATCAGCCCCATCAACGCCGCCGCCACGCCATTGCGCGCAACCGAGCCCAGCAAGGTCAAGCCATCCAGCCCGCCCATCTGCTTGCGCAAAAACCAGAGCAAAACGCACATTTCGATCCCCGTCGCCACGCTGTTGGCCAACGCCAGCCCGCCATAACCCCAGCGACCGATCCACCACAGACTTAGCCCAATATTGAGCAGCATAGCCGCGACACCAACCGCGACCGGGGTCAACGTATTGTGCATGGCGTAAAAGGCGCGCACCGCAATTTCGACCACGGCATGCGCTACTAAGCCCAGTGCGTAGAATTGCAGCGCATAGGCCACCATTTGCGTACTATCGGCGCCAAAGGCCCGCCGCTGCAAAAGCGCTTCCACCAGCGGTGCGCGCAGCACATAAAGACCCACGGCAGCAGGGATCGTCAAGAAAAGCACCATGCGCAACGTTTGGCCAAAGGCGCGTTGCATCGCCTGGCGTTGACCAGTGGCAACCTGGGCGGCAAAGGTAGGAAAGATAGCGGTGGCAATCGACTGCGCAAAGATGCCCTGTGGCAATAACATCAATAACCAGGCATAGTTAAGTGCGCTCAAACTACCCGCCGCCAGACCGCTGGCCAGGATCGTGTTGATCAAAAAATGCATTTGCACAAAGAAGAGACCCAACACGCGCGGCCCCATCAGTCGCATCACCTCGCGTACACCTGGATCGGCGACAGCGAAGGTTGGCGTGTAGCGCGCCCGCAATTGCCATAACCCAGGCAGTTGTACAAACAGATGGGCGAGTGCGCCGGCGACCACCCCCATCACCAACCCGTAGATACCAAAACGTGGCGCCAATAGCCAGGCGCCAGCGATGATCGCCAGGTTGTAAAAGACGGGCGCAGCGGCGGGCAGGACAAAGTATTGCGCGGCATTCAGCGCGCCCATCATCAAACCGCTGGCGCCAAAAACAATCGTGCTCAATAACATCCAGCGCATCAGGTTGGCCGTCAGCAGCTGTTGTTCCAAGCTAAAGCCCGGTGCAATCACCCCCTGCACCAATGGTAAGGCAAAAAGCGCCGCCAGCCCCGCCATACCGATCAACACAAGCGTCACCAAATTCAGCACGCGGCTGAATAAGAGCCAGGCGGCTGTTGGTTGGGCTTGATTCCAGGCGGCGGCGAAGGTGGGAATAAAGGCACTGCCCAATGCCCCCCCGGCCACCAGTTGAAAGAGCAGATCCGGCACACGGAATGCCGCCAGATAGGCATCGAGCGCCGAACTAGTGCCAAATTGCGCGCCGATAATGATCTCGCGGGCCAGCCCCGTTGCCCGGCTCAGGACAAAAAAGAACATCACGATCAGGGCGGCGCGGGCCACGCCGCGGCCATCTAAGGCTGCTGTCGTCGTTGACTTGCGCGCGGGTGCAAGAGGGTCCGTCTGCGTTGAATGCGAAGTGGGCTGGGTAGAATCGAGTGAATGGTCCATACCCTGGATTATATCATGTTTAGATCGCAAACTCATGCTTGAGCTATCCGCACTTTTGTGCTAAAATAGATCAAGCAGATACGTTTTGTTTAGCAGCAATCATTGGCTGATTGCAATCAGTTCATTTTATGGAGCGCACACGCGTTAACAATTGATAAGTAACGATTCACAATTAATGATTAGCGAGGGGACTTCTCTGGATAGTAACGCCTTGGCCCGTCAAATTATTGATATCGTCGAAGATAAGCAGGCCGCCGATATCGTGCTCTTAGATGTCAAGTCACTCACCTCGATTGCCGATTATTTCATCATCGCTACGATCGATACCGAGCGCCAGGGCAAGGCCATCGAAGACGATCTCTTCCAAAAGCTGCGCATTGAGCAGAATATCCGCCCATTGAGCATGGATGGGGTGGGGAAGAATAGCGGTGGTTGGGTGCTGTTAGATTACGGTGATGTCATCGTTCATCTCTTTACCGAAGACGCACGCCAATACTACAATCTAGAAGAGTTGTGGAGTAAGGCCAACGTCGTTTTGAAGGTCTTTTAACCGGCTTTCCAAAGCAATGGTATAGACAGTTTATGTCTCTACGCAATGGATTGTTCGTCCACCGCGTGGGCTAACCTCCCGTAGTGCAACTAGCGCTGCTGGAGGTATTTGCGCGCCTAAGAACTGTTTTAGCGCGGAAAGAATTCTAGATTGGCAAGGGTGTGCAGTTGTTCGCTGAAGTCGAGCGCCGGCCAGGCTAGGGCGCGGGCAAACTGTTGATCATCCTTATAATGTGCAAAAATTTGGCAGCCCTGTTGAACCGGTGCGCTTGACCTCTTCCCCAGAAACAAGTAAACTTTAGCATTATCAATCTAAGCGCTTCCCAACTGACTCTGTTGGTGCAGATTAACCTAAAATTCTTGCTCATCAGCCGAAAGTATGCAAACACAAAATCTCGCCAACACAAAATCTCGGTTTGTACACTTTTCACAGATGAGCCAAAATTCTAAAGGATAGAGGAGAAATGACCTATGACTGATACTCTAGACGCTGCTGCGGCCACGAAAAGTGAGCTTTATCAACCTTCGGCTGCCGTCGTGGCCAACGCCAATGTACCCGACTATTTGGCTATCCGCGCGCAAGCTATCGCTGATCCGGTCGCCTTTTGGGCGGCGCGCGCCCAGGACATGATCGAGTGGTATACACCCTACACCGAAGTGCTGGACAAGAGTAATGCGCCCTTCTTTAAATGGTTTGTGGACGGTAAAACCAACGTTGTTCACAACGCTCTGGACCGCCATGTCCAGACCGAGCGCAAAGACAAACTAGCCTGGATCTGGGAGGCGGAAGACGGTGAAGTGCGCCGTTACACCTACCAAGATGTCTGGGCGGAAGTGAATCGCTTCGCTAATGTGCTCAAAGGGCTGGGCGTCAAAAAGGGTGACACCGTCACGATCTATATGGGGCGCGTGCCCGAATTGCCAATTGCCATGCTGGCCGTTGTCAAGCTGGGCGCCATTCACAGTGTGGTCTATGGCGGCTTTAGCGAGCAAGCCTTGGCCGACCGCATCCAAGATGCCAACAGCAAGGTGTTGGTGACCTGTGACGGTGCCTGGCTGCGCGGCAAGACCGTGAATTTGAAGGACATCTGTGATGAAGCGCTGCTGCGCCAATCGGTGGTGCAACATGTGGTTGTCTACCAACGCACCCAACAAACGATCCACTGGGAAGAGGGCCGCGATCGTTGGTGGCACGACTTGATGGCCGACGCCAGCGCCGAGTGCGCCACCGAAGTGATGGATGCCGAAGACCCCATGTTCATTCTCTACACCTCTGGCACCACCGGTAAACCCAAGGGACTGCTGCATACCTGTGGTGGCTATCAAGTACAAATTGCCACTACCCTTAAGTACGTCTTTGATATCAAAGATGATGATATTTGGTGGTGCGCCGCCGACCCGGGTTGGATCACCGGCCACAGCTACATCGTCTACGCACCTTTGATCTTGGGCGCCACCAGTGTTATCTATGAAGGTGGACCAGGACATCCCGCTCCCGATCGCTGGTGGCAGATTGTCGAGCGCTACGGCGTGACGATTCTTTACACCGCACCCACCGCCATTCGCAGCTTTATGAGCCAGGGTGAGCAGTGGCCGGATCAACACCCGATGCCCTCACTGCGCCTGCTTGGTTCGGTGGGCGAGCCGATCAACCC
>JBBRVA010000389.1:0-7514 GCA_038247295.1 Caldilineales bacterium
CCGCCGTACGCTCAGCCGCCGTACGCTCAGCCGGCTTCGACAAGCTCAGCCGCCGTACGTCCTATCTACTCCATGTGCAGATCATAGCCTTGCCCGCGTACCCATTGGACGGTTACCCACTGCCCGCAGTACTGATAGGGTCCAAAGGTAAGGTGTTCGAGTCCGTCCAATAGGAGGGGCGTCAGCGCCAGCCCGCCGGGGCGCGGACCCAGGCCAACGACATATTTACAGATCAGGTCGGTGACAATCGCACTCTGGGCGGCCAGCGTGTGTTTGGGCTGGTTGTACTTGCCCGTGATTGGATGATACGAATAGGACGAACTGGGGCCATCCAACGTCATCATCGCGATGGTTTTGCGCACATAGTCGGCGGCCAAGGCCCGATAGCCGTAGCGCACCAACCCCTCGACGGTAAACCAGATGCCCGAGGTGACGAGACAATCACCGCCATAGGTGATCAAGGTGGGGTCGACATCGGGGGTGTCTAAGGCGACGGAGGGGCAGGGGTAGGGCGTGCCAAATTCACGTGGATTGGTGAGATGGTCCACCAACCGCGCCGCTTGCGCCCGATCGGCGATGCCGGCATACAACGCGGCAAAGCCGGCAATACATTTCACGTTGGATCGCTGCATCGTTCGTGGATCGAGATCATAGTAAAAGCCGGCTTCCGGATTCCATAAGAACTGGTTGATCGCCGTTTTCAACTGGGCATTTTGGGCGATCAGGGCGTCGGTATCCACGCCCGCAGCGGGCAGCAAGGCCGCCGCATCCAAGATCCGTTCGCGCAGGGCGTGCAGGTAACAGTTGTAATCGACTGCCACAAACGGCGTATCCATCTTGAGCATCATCTCGGCATCGCCTTTGCGAAAGCCGGCGATAAACGGTTTTAGGCGCAGCGAGTAATCAAACTCATCGACAAAAGAACAGGTATAGAGGCCGCTGGGTAACGCATGGCGCGCAAACTCGCGCTCGGCTTCGACCATCACCTGTAATATCTGGCGCAGGAAAAGCGGATCACCCCAACTTAGATAAAATTCCCAGGCACCAAGCAGACCATTGGGAGAAGTGTGGGGAATGGTGGTATAGACGGCCAGATCAAGATCGGGCGGGCAGGCTTGGCGAAAAGCACCCACCGCTTGCATCGCCGCATCGTGGCCGCGCATGGTCGTTAGCTTGCGCGTGGGATGCAGATAGGTGCCAATATTGAGCCCGCCGCCATTGGCCGCTTGCAGCAAGATGCCGCCGGCGCCAATCTGTTTGTCATTGAGCCAGCGCTCGCAGATCGCATTCATCGGGGTGTTCCAACTCCACTGCCAGACTGCGCCCGTCTTCCACGGGCAGGTGTAGGGATGGGTAAAAGGTTCATAGGGAATATCGTACAAGTTGGCGCGCGTCAGATAGGCTTGATAGTAATAAAGCTGCTCTAGCTTGGGATCGGAACAGGTGAAGAAAGGCACGACCTGGCGAAAATAGTCGTCCCATGTGGCCTCCGCGGCACTGAAAATCTTCTCTGGCTGACTGGCCGCAGCTTGCGCACTTGCCACTACGACATCCCGTTCGTAGCCACAACTCAAGCTCACCACAATCTCACTGTGCGGCGTCAGTGTCAGCGCTGCCGCACAGGTAAAGGGCGCTTTTTCGCTGCTAAAGGTGGTGCTCTCCGCCCCACGCACGACAAGCGCCACATAGAGTTCGGCATCGATCATGGCTAACAGCCCGCCATCAATTGGCTCTACGGTTGCCGAAAAATAGGGCAAGCCAAAGCGCAGCGTAGCGCTAGGCAATGCATCGGTTGTCCAGCGGATCACCAGTGTATTCTCAGCCACGGCGCTGCATTCTTGCACCGTGGCCGCCGCGATGCGCATCTGCTTGACGATCTGGTGTGGCTGGAAGGTAAGCTGGGTTTCGTCGGCGGTGAGTTCGAGGCAGGGGCCTGTGCTGCGTAGACTGTCGTGATTGACCAGTTCGGCAAAATCCCACACGCGCTCAAACTGATGGGGAAAGGGCAGCGGGTAAAAATGGATGCGTTCGCAGCCTGGATTTTTGGGGTCAACAAAGACCGAGAGTTGGTTGTCCGTCAAAAAGCTCTGTTCGTGATTGGTGAGCCACTGGCGCCAGGGCTTATCCCGCGCCGGCTGTCCGCTGCCGATTGTAACTGATGGTCTGGCCTTTAGCATGATCTAATCTCCTTAAGGTCTAACCGGTCAAAAGCTTGAACCAAATTTTTTACCGCAAAGTACGCGAAGAGCGCAAAGAAAAACAAGTATGCCTTCGCGTACTTTGCGGTAAAAATCCTTTTAGGGATGCAAAAATAATTGACTCTCCCATGAAGGGATGACAAAATGACAAGAGAATGAGTCTCATCTTGTCATCCCTTCATCTTGTTATTGGGAGGTTTTAATTCTTGTGAGTCCCTTAGTTCTGGATTGTCCAGATTAGAACCTACGAACAAGGCGTCGCGAGAAAAACCTGTCAGATTTCTAAAATCTGACAGATCTAATTGGGTGACTTTTCAAACAGTCTCTAAAACATACGCGGCAAGCCTAGTTGGGTCCAATCGTCTGGGCAGATCTTGGCTTGCTGATTGGGCGCATAGTCGAGTTGCTCAACCGTCCATGTCGCTGGGTCTTCGGGTGTCGCCGTTAGCAGCCAACGCTGACCGGCGCGGGTCGCAAGCTGGAGGGTAGACGCGCGGTCGCTCTGTAGCCTGTCACCGTCACAGTAGATATACGCCTCTGGCCAAGGATTTACGATCCGGCATTCGCCACCGCGTTGGCTCTCAATCGCAATCCACTGCGATATGCCATCGACCACCTCGGCACTAACGATGAAGCCGCCCACGGCGTGCAGCGTAAAGCGCGCCTGACCCTGCGCCGGTGTTGCTGGCGCCACTCGTAAAAGGCCATCATAACTCTGCAAGAGCGACTCGTTCAAGGCGCAGGCGAGCACCGACATCGACTCCATGCCCATGTGGCGGAAGGGCCACATCGGGAAGGGAAAGCGCGGCGCGTCTGGCTGCGCGGTATCCCGCACCTGATTGGTGCGAAAGCGCAAGCTGGCCTCGGCCTTTTGGATATCGCGCGGGCCATAGTGGCCAAAGCCATTGCAATAGAACTGCCAACGCGCCGACCAGTGTTGCAACACCTCGGCTAACTCGTCGCGCAACCCCAAGCGCGCCAGCACGATGGGCAGTGGATCCCAGCCCATACAGTCGGGCGCATAGAGCTTGACGGTGTTGGCGGCCAGGTTGTACGCCTCATCACCCTTCTGCGCCAACCCAACCAGGCCAGAAGGGAAGATGGCCACATACTCAACGAAGGGAAAGATCCCATCGTTGACCTTCATATCTTCACGGAGGCTGGTATAAAGGGTCTTGTTCTTTTCCAAATGATGCAACGTGCTGTAGGCATCCGGGAAAACCTGCATGGGTTCGTCGGAGGGGACCTTGGAAACGAGCATCGCTTCTTCACGAATGCCCCAACCGGCCGCAAAGGTTTGCGGACCAAAAGCTGCCTGGCCTTTAAATTGTCCCCGTTTTAATTGCCACTGGTCGCCCTCTTGCACCAGGCAGTCGTCGGGTTCGGCCACGGGCAGCGGCACCAGGCGATCGAGAATTTCGCGCCAATGGGCAGCTCGCGGCTCATCAACCCCGGCTACGTCTAAGGCAGTCAGTGCCGTCGCAAAGAGCACCTGGCCACAGACCAACTCGGTAATCGCGTCGTGCAGCTTGATCCAGCCTTCATAGCCCGTGCCGGCGCGCGCATGGTAGAGACCATCGGCCTCGCGCTCGAATAGGGATTCAAAGAACTTGGCCGCCTCCAGCAGATAGGGCAGGGCCTGTTGGCGGAGGAAAGCCTGATCGCCCGTGTATTGAAATTGCCGCCAGAAATCCAGTGCAATCTGCGCCACCGGGGTATGGTTGGCCAGCTCGCCGGACGAGTTGTAGCCGCGGCGGTCGGTCACATCCGACACGACCGCGCCATCAACGCCAAACACGTCACGTGCATCTTGCTGGCCATAGGGTAGGGCGTTGAAGCGATAGTTGAGATAAGAAGTGATCAAATCGTGATGGCCGGCTGCGTTAAGTGGCCAGTAGATCTCTTGTTGGTTCCAGTGAAAGTAAAAGGTCCAATGTTGCACGTCATGGCTAAAGGTCCACAGCCCGTGGATGAACCGCCCCGGATCGCGTCCCCGTTGCGAAGCGTTGGCATAGTACATGGTCAGATGCCACAGGTTGTCTAAGTAGTCATTGCCCGAATCCAGCAATGACCGCAACCAGAAGGCTTGCCAGGCCGCGGCGTGATCTGTATAGAGGCTGGGCGTCGTCGCTTGTTCGCTGCGATCCAGTAACGCCGTCACTTGTGCAATTGCGTCATCCGCCACAGGCGAAGTAACCGCCGCCAGCAGTGAAAACTGCTGCTTGGTCGCCCCCGGAATGCGCAGCTTGCCACAGTGCGAATGTTCACGCGTGTACGTCACCGGTGCGGTGCTGCTGTGGGTAAGGCGACAACCGAGGGCAAAGACGCCACTTGTCAACTGATGGGTAATCAAGATGTTGTTGGCATCGACACTCGTTTGCGTACCCGGCAAGCCAATCGTGGCATCGCGGTTGATCTGTTGGTACCAGTGGCCAAAGGTCCGCGACCCGTAACGCTCGACCGTGATCTCGACCGGGATCGCTTCCGGCATGGTCGATTCAACATCGAGGCATAGAACGCCCTCGGCATGGCTGACAAAGGCGCGCAGCGTAACGCTGCCCAAAGGGCCAGTGGCCGTCAAATGCAGGGTTGCGTCCGCCAACTGGAGGCGCGCCTGAAAATCACTCAGATAAAAGAGATCGAAGAGGGGAACGCCAAAATCCAGCACGATGCGCCCAGCGTGGCGTAGGGCCGAACAGTAATCTTCTTCTTCCGGCGCCCAGTTGCGCAGGCGCGGCGGGCCATCATCCCACAAGTCACACTTGTTTAAGACAAAGATGAGCTTAGACCCCTCGGTCCAAATTAGTACGCCCACATCGCCATTGCCCAGCGGGATGCCCTGGGTCGGATCATCAGGTGGACTGAGATAGACCAAATCGTGGCGCGCCACCCGCCCCGGCCAACTGATGCGCCAGCGCCCGGTCGCAAAATCAAATGCTGAATTCACTTTTTCTCCTTCGATTCGGAACCGCCGTTTAATAACTTGGAGATTGGAGGTTAAGAGATTGGCTCGACTAAATCTCCTAATCTCTAATCTCCAGAGATTAGGAAGATAATGGCGAGGTTGCTAACTTTGGCCCCTTAGCCCCACCGCAGCAGATGCATACTCCACGGCGCGATATTGTGCAGCGTCAAAACAACATGATCCGGTCTGCTCGCCTGCGCGGTGAACACCTGCTCCTCGCCCGTCATCGCAAGCTGCTGCACCTGGACGCTGCTTGTCCGCGCTCGCAACACAAGCTCCGGTGCGGGGTCCAGCGAGGCGTTGAGCAACACAAGCACCAGGTTGCCTTGATCGTCGTTGCGCGCCCACACGACCACGCGTGCATAGCTCTCGACCACCACCGGCAGGGTATCGTTGCTCAGCCACTGGCAGATCGCCTTGAGCTGGCTGCTTTTGGCTAGGTTATGGATTAGTTGCCAGGGATAATAACCGGCCACAACAATGCGGCCGCCCAACTCATTGCGAAAGGCTGTCATACAGGGTCCATAGGTGGCGCCGGCATAATCGACCAGTTGGGCCAACTCCTCTACCCCGGCAGCGGTGGCGTCCAGACGATAGGCGGTTTCCGGCCAAAACGATTGACGACAGTCTCGACTCCAGCCGTTAAAGCGACCATTCAATGGGTGATCGCTCAACGTTTCGCTCATGTCGCGGGTAAGCGCTTCCCCCACCTGGACGCCGCTCCAGTTGCCAAGCCCCAAGTGTGCCAGGCTCTGGAGCGCAGGCACATCCATCAGCACGCCGCCAGCGAAAATTTGCTCCAGTGCGCGGCGGCTGAAGGCAGCGGGTAGGGGACCGGACAGCACACTCATGCGCGCCCCGTCAACCCCGTAGGCAATGGGCAGGCCCAGTTCACCCAAAACATAAGTGCGGCGCAGGGCGGCGACGCTTTGATTGCCTTTTAGCCAATCGCCGGTTGCACCGTGATTGGCAAATAGATCGCGGTTCCAGGCCGGCCACACCCCCACCGCCGGGCTGCGGCCAGTGCTGGCGCGCAAAGCGCTTAAAAATAGCTTGCTCGCCGCAATCGCATCGAGGAAAGGGCGATATTCGTCCAGCGCATCGTTGCTGCCAATGATATTAAAGGCCGGACCGGTGGCGCCGGCGGCCATATGCGCGGCTGCTTCCAGCAGGGTGACAGCGACACTTTTGCGCAGCTTTTGGTAGGGGAAATTCTCGATTTCCGACTGAAGCACCGTTACTTTGGCGGGCAACTGGCTGACCTGGCGTCCGATGTCGTGCGCTTTCTCCACCAACCCCATGTAGGCGTCGTCATTGTAGAAGCCGCCGCCTGGTCGCCAGCGCGCCGGTCCTGATACCGCGCCTTCCAGCGCTTGTGCCCATTCGGCAAAGGCATAGCCCTCATAAAAGCGATCACCGGTCATAAACCCCATCACGATGCGAGGATTAACTTGGTGAGCCGCTTCGGCAGCGGCTCGCAACAAATTAGTCACGATGCGCCGATTGTGTTCCAGCCAGCGGTCGCGCCATCCGTCGCGGGTGGCGGACGGTTCGCCCTGGGTGGCCGCGACCAAGGTGGCGCGGGTAAAGGTGGTCTCAAACTCCTGATTGAAGCGCGCAATACACGCATCACAAAAACAGGTCGCCACGATCGGCATGTGGCCGTACAAGCGCACATCATCGTCCACCCAGATCAAGTCTGGCTCGGCCTGCGCGACTAGCGTATAGACACGCTGCACATAGGCCAGCAAGTCAGGGGCGGCGGGACAGTAGCTGCCCTGGCTGACGTTGCCCTCTGGATCTGTGACGCGCGGCCAGGGTGCGTTGAGGGAATGGGGCAAATTTTCCTCGTGATGGCCCATGCTTGCCAGCACATTGATGCCAACGCGGTAGCCCGCCGCCTGCACCTGGGGTAATAGTGCCGCCAGGCGCGCACAACGGCGCTCCATCTCGGCCAACGGCAGAGGCGGATGCGTAAACGCTGTGAAAAAGATCACCTCATCGATTGTCTGCGCATGGGCGGCGAGAAAGCGCAGCAAATCTGCAAAGCCCACGTCCGTCAGCCACTGCGCCGTACCCACGCGCAACGCAATCAGGGTGTCTGGCGTCGGTTGCGCTGCATATTCCATCGGCAATATTCCTTGTATGTGCGGGTTTTAGTCGTTACCCAGTAATAAGATAGAGATTAGAGATTGACAACATAATCTCCAATCTCCATCTTACCCCTAGTACACTTGGGCGGAAATAACCATACTATTCTCCGGTGAATCAGTAGTGAATCAGTAGGACAGTGAGACAGTACAAACACTGTTCTACTGTCCTACTGATTCACTGTCTTACTTACGCCCAAG
>JBBRVA010000390.1:0-7510 GCA_038247295.1 Caldilineales bacterium
AGGAAGTCGCCTCAGCGACTAAATTACTGAGGGTCTGCACCCAGGGGTGCAGGCACTAAAAACGAGTCGCTGAGGCGACTTGCTACTTTCATCCGCGGGTTTCAACCCTGCTGCGGCAAAGTGTCGGGTCGCTAGTAAATTGTACAGGGGTAGGGCTTGGAGATTGTGGATTACTCACCTAATCCACAATCTCCAAGCCCTACCCACTGCGCTGTTGCCCTGCGTGGCGCTGCGGCACAGCTTTTAAGACTTGCAAATCGGCCTTGGATAGTTTTTCCTCGCCTACATTCGCTTGCACCTTCGTTGCGGCCGGTTGCACGGGCGGGGCAACCGGTGTATCCGTCACCATCGGCGGTGCGGTCTTGATGCGGGGATCGATGTGTTGTCCATCAAACTTAAATTCCGTATAGCCCTGCTGACCCTGTAAACCTTCGACCGAGAAGCGCCCCACGCTCAACGGGTTGGCCCCTTCGATTGAAGTAATCACCTGCACCATAGCGTCTTCCGGCAAGTTGGGGAAACGTTGGCGCAACAACTCTGTCGTCCGATTGCGATTGAAGCCATCGATTAGATCCTGACCAAGATGCAGACGCTCGATGATAATCGGGTGGGCGTCGTTCAAAATGACGCCAATCGAAGGCAGCGTGCGCTCTAACTCGGCGCGTGCGTTGGTCAAAATCTGGATCGAATCGGCCAGACCGGGCACGATAGGCAGCAACCGCTCGATTACCTGGGCGGTTGAAGGTAAAGGGCGCTGTTGTTGTACAGCGACAATGCTGCGGACCAACGCCTCGCGCAGCTTGACTTGAATCTGAACATCGCGTTCATCATCATCAAATTGTACTAGTTCGGCCAAGGCTTGCCGCTGATTATGGGTTGCCGCGGCCAGATCAAAGCGCCGCCAGAGGTTGAGGGTAAAACCAAATGGAATGTCATAGATAAATAACCCGTCGACAAGGTAGCGCGCCGGTTGGTCGCGCACATGGATGGTGCGTGCCACTTTATCAATGCGGTGCAACAGCAAGGCTGGCCCTGGCCCGGCCAATCGGCTAAAACGCCCCAAACGGTAGACAACAAGCCGCTTTTCCTGGGGCACAATTTCTACCCGAAAGCGTAACCAGAAGAGCAAAATTAACAACGGGATCCCAATAAACCACAGCAGATTGTCTTCAATCATGATGTTCTCCTAAGCGTGAGTAGAAGCAGCAAGGCGCTGCAAGAAGCCGACCATCAATGGACTGAACCACTGTGGTGGATTCGATGCGATCAACAAGCCGCGTAAGGTCAGGTGGTTGATCAAGTCGGCATCGGCACGCGTATGTTGCTGGGCGACAAGCCGCAACGCGACGGCCTGTTCATCTGGGTGCAGAGCCTGAAAGATGCGCTGGAACTCATTGCGCACATCGGGTTGCTCGATAAAAAAATCAATCGACGGGCTGGCGGGGATGGAACCTTGGCAAAAGAGCTCAAAAATAATCTTGAGCAAACGTGCATGGCCGCCACTGATCGACTGGATCAGCGGCAGATCTTTGGTGCTTAGGGGTCGGCCAGCGTTTTCATTGAGGGCAAGCAACATCTGGCGCGCATCATCGAAGTTGTACAAACCCAGTGCATAGACGTGGTTGCTAAACAGATCGTAGAATTTTGATGTACCCGGTTGAAAATGAGCCTGACCCAGGATGTGGGGCAGCTTTTTTGTAAAGAGCAAGTAACTGAGTTGGTTGCGCTTGCCTTCACTGCGTAGTGCATTCAGTTGTTCCAACATCGACAGAGGTCCAATGCGCAGGATAGCATCAAAATCATCTAGAATGAACATCACGCGGTGCTCAAACTGACCACACACCCAGTTCAAGAGCGTTTTCAGATCACTAAGCGCCTTGGCATCCTCCGACAGTTGGATAATTTTGCCATCTGGCGGCGGCGGCGCCACGCCATCCAAGCATTCCGTCAGCGCGGTCAACATCATCCTCCATAAACTGCGCGGGGTTTCGCCCCAGGTATTGCCGTCGACCACTGGAAAATGAATCAGCGGCGTCTCATCCTTCAAATAGAGCGGCTTATGTTGATAGGGATCATAGCGCAGAAAATTCGTTATATTCGATTTTCCTGTCCCGGCCACCCCCATCAAACAAAGCGACTCGCCCTGGCGCGCAAAGTCAAAGATCAGGCGCATAACATCCTGCCGATAGGTTGCTAAATAGCGGGGCGTGTTTGACATAGGGCTGATTTTGCCTCCAAGAACTTGAGTACAGTGAATAAAGTGGCGATGATTGCAGGCTTTATCTTATATAGGACTTACGTACCGGGAGCGCCGCCATCTCTGGCGGCAGGCCGGCAAGATGCCGGCGTTCCCAGGTAGCTGCGTAAGTCCTATTAGACATAGAAGGGGTGCTGGCCCGCCCGCCTAGATGACTTGTTGCACAAGTGCGATCACATCTTGCACGCGCACACTGGGCTCCAGGTGAACGACAATGCACAAAGCGCCATTGGCATCTGTCTGTTTGGCCAGCGAATTCACATCAAGTAACGTATCTGGATTGCCGGCCAGAAAGAGTTGGGCGGGCTGGCGCGTGCCGTCCAAAATGGCAAAGGGCGTGCGTGCTTCGTTGCGGAAATAGCGAATGACAGGATTACCGGACCGGGCGTTGCTCCGAACATCAGCCCCCAGAGTTACCAGGTACTGGTGGAGTTCGCTCAGCAAGGGATACGCCAGATGCGCAAATGGCGCGCCGGCCAGGTTGAGCGCCATTTGCTGCCCACTGTGGCTGTCTGAAAACGGAATCGGGCGCAACGGAATCTCATCTTCCAAGCAGGCAACGAGCTCGTCTAATAATTTGATCGCTTCTACATAGAGCACCGTGGCATACGCTTTTTCGTCATGTTTATCCACCAAGCCAAGCAAATGCACGGCTAATGCCAACCATAGGCGTTCTTTCCAGGTCGTGTCTTCGATCTGCAGCGCAAAGGTCTGAATATGGCCGAGCAGAATTGTCTGGAAATCGCGCACGGCTACGCTAGAAAACGCAGGATAGGTGATGCGGTTTTCGATCGCTTTGGGGTCATGCGATTCGGTCACAAAATCAATCTGCTTGGCGGCGAGTGCATAGCGAAATTGTTTATCAAAGAGAAAGCGAAAGACCGCAATATCTTCGATTAATTGCGCGAAGTCAAGCATATAATCGCCATCGTAATCCATTTTATCCAAATCAATCAATTTCAGATGGCGTAGCTCCCCATCCAGCATTAAATTGCGACTATGACAATCGCCATGCGTGAGGGTTAGGGTTGAAATTTTTAACTTTGTCTTCTTGTAGTTGTCAAGCTTCGCCAGATAGTGCTCGATCGAGCGATACTTGCGGGTGCCCAGTTGGAAACCGCCAAACCAGGGTTTCAAATGGGGAAACTTGTTGGGGTGACAAATCGCATTCAGCGCTTTCTCCACGCGGCCAATGTAGAGGCGCGACAGTTGCGCGCCAAAGAATTCGGTCTCGCGCTTGCGGGTACGGCTGTAAAGGTCAGTTAAACCACTAGCAATCGTGGCACAGGCAATTTGTAAATCATCGCGTTGCACGCGATAGGCATGATTGGCCACACGCAGTTCTAATTTTGTAAAAATATCTTGGAATGTTTCATAAAGATGGGTCAAGTCTTCCAAGATCAAATAGGCCGGTGCCAAAGAATTGGCTTCCAATATTTGGGGAATATCACTGTGGCGGGCAAAAACAGGTCTCACAACGGGCGGTAAGTGTTGATATTTTTCGACCGAGCTCCGCAACGAATCTAGACTACCGACTTTAACGACCAACGAAGGTGGATTCGGTGCATAAATGGTGGTGGCAGGCGCGCCCCCATCGCCGGTTGATGTCAACTTTAACACAAAATTGATACGATAAACTTTGTCACGGGTCAGGCCGCCACTAAGCGGCTTCACATCGGTTACTTCCACCGCAAAGCGCGCTTTAAGCAATTGTTCGAAGGTGCTGTAAAGCAGCCGTGTATCACTTTTTCTTTCCAAATCCAGTTGTTGGCGTCGTCCTTCTAAGAGGAACTTGTCCATCCCATCGCGCAGCCGTTTGCCATAAAAGGTGGAAAGCGCACGCAGCACAAGCGGCTGAAACGATTCCACTTCACCTTTCAGATCGTGCAGACTAGCACTTAATAAACCTTGAAAGAAAGTTTCTAAGGCGTTGCTTACTTGGCTCGATTCACGAAAATAAGTAGCCAGCTGGATGGCAGCGTACAGCATGTCGGTGCTAATCTGGCGCGCAGCAGAGGGGGGAGTGAGTACGTTGAGCATGTCTTGACAAACATGCTCAGCAATCGGATCGGTCACGGTCAATTGTTCGTAGCGTAACAACAAATCGAGCGCATAGCTCACATCGCCGATGGTTGAAAACTGTTTTTGCCCATTGGAGGGAGATGCGCCAATATGCCACTGGGTTAAATGTTGGCGAATAGAGTCCAGGGCCGCGATTTGCGTCTCGAGCAAAGATACCGGCAATGGCAAAGCGAGGACGCGCTGTAGTTGATACAAACAATCCAGGTAGATAATGGTTGCCAACAGTGGTTTGCGCAAAACATCCTGAACAATACCATTGGCATTCAAGTGGTGACGTAGTTCGTCAAATTCGGTGCCAATCGTAAATTCATCATAGATGCCCAACCAAAAAAGCGTCTTGAAACGGCTGGGGTGCAAGCGCTGCACATCCCGATCATCATCATGCGCATCCGGCCCATTGGACAGGCCGATCAACCAGTCCAGACCCTCTTCGATTGGTTGATCCATGGCGCCCCAATCCAATAGGTGGAGCGCTTCTAATGCGTGGCAGGTTTGGCGCAATGAAGGCTCGGCTTGCTGTCCCGGCCAATACCCAGCTTCGCGATTTTGCTCCTCTAGTAAGGTAAGTACAAGATCCAGGGCAAATTTAGCAATATCGGAAAAGTCAGTCACCATGCTGCATCCATCGACCCAAAGAAGGCGCGCAGCGGTTCAAAACCGGCGTACCTGGCGAGTAAATGTACTCCTGGCGTTTAGACAAAAACCCTCAGCAAGCGTTGCTGAGGGTCGACAACAATCCATAAAGCGGCAAAGATGCTTGTGGATCTGCTGTTGGGGCTCAGCAGAACTAGGCCGAAGCCCAGTGTAATAGTTGAATTATATAGAATAGCAATTTAGTTTGTAATTTCGGGGGCAGTTTACGTCTGAAATAAATTTCTGTCAAGTACGAAAAATCGCCGCATGCAAATTAACCCGCAAAAAAGCACAAAAAGGGTGGCAAAATTTTTGCCACCCTTTTTGGAAACGCGATAAATTTTTACGCGCTAGTAAATTACTGCTTGCCCAACGTACGCGTCAATGCTTCTTCTTGCATAGCGCGGGCTCGGCTGCGCCCACTCGGATTCTTCTTTGTGCCCTTGCTTGACTTGTAATCAATCGTCTTGCCGCTGGATTCCATCGCCCGCTTAAAGGCTAACTCGATGGGTGAAAGCACTTCAATGTCGGCGAATTTGTCTTCGACAGTTGGCTCTGGTTCCTGCGGTTCTTGGGCCGTTTGCTCTTGCACTGGTTCAGGTTCTTGCTCCGGTTCCGGACGCAACCCTTTCAGGCTCAAGTCGATACGGCTGCGGCGACGACTAATGTCGATGATGCGCGCCTCGATGACTTCACCAACCGTGACAACATCTTCGGGCCGGGCGATAAAACGTTCGCCCATTTCTCGGACGTGCAACAGCGCATCGCGGCCCACACCCAGATCGATAAAGGCGCCGTACGGCATCATGCGCGTGACGGTGCCTTGTACCACGTCGCCTTTTTCCAAGTCGCGCATGGTTTTGGTGCCTGGTTCGATCATCGTCAGGCTAATCCGGTTGCGCTCACGGTCCAACTTTTTGATCCAAAAGGTAATTTCTTGGCCGGCCGTTAAAACGTCACTGACCTTGCCAACTCGTTTAACCGATAGTTCCGAAATATGCACAAGTCCGTCGCGCCCCACACCAATATCGACAAAGGCGCCAAAGTCCGACACCCGCTTGACCGTGCCTTGCACGGGTTGGCCCACGCTAAGCGTGCGCACAACACGGCCGGAATCTTGATTGTCTTCAAATGTTTCAGCCAATGAATCTTCTGCTGCTTGTTCTTCTGAGCCTTCTTCTTCGCCACTTGCGCGCTCAGCCGCTGCTTCCGTCGCTGGTGTCGACATTTCTGCCACCGGTGTTTCGGCCGTATTGGCTTCGGCCATTGGTGCTTCGATTACCGGTGTTTCGACCACTGGTGTCTCGGCCGTGAGCGCTTCCACGGGGGTTGCGCTTTCCTCGATTGCTACTGTTTCTGTATTTTCACTCATGTATGCCTCCCCGATAGTGACAGCATTAGTTAAAATGCTGCAATCCCCAAAAATTCAACATTTGTCCTATTATACTCGTTTATGGCCCGTATTGCCAAAGATACGGGCCGCTTGTGAACATTGTAACATACTTTTTATTGGACTGCTAGCTTGTTATGTAAAGATTTATGGCATAATCGGATGGGATGGTGTACACAGGCCTGGTTCAGATCCGCGCCCAATGGGCGAAGGCGTTAGCATGTGATTGACGCTTAACACACCACTATGTGCCTATTTCACTTGTTTACCTATCTATATAATAGCCATATATAACCGTCACAGAAATGTGCAATTCTTGGGTATTCATCCATTATGATATACTTAGAGCGAGTTTTGTGACCTTGCCCTATGGAAGAAGATATTGACATCAATGCAGCTTTTTTCCAGAATCCAGGCAAGGTGGATAAGAGTTTAGCGACAATTAACCAATTAGCCGAAGCTAGATAGGCGACTAACAGAATCGAGTGTGATATTTTGAATTCGAAGATAGCAGCAAAACGCACAGAACTAGTGACTCGCTTGCAAGAAATCAACGATCTGACTTCGGCAGGCTCGCTTTTAAACTGGGACCAATCAACCTATATGCCACCGGCTGGTGCGGTGGCACGTGGACGGCAACTTGCCACCTTACAACGCCTGGCGCACGAGAAATTTACCAGTCCCACCATTGGCCGGCTGCTTGATGAGCTGTCCAGCTATGGCGAAAGCTTGCCCTACGATGCCGATGACGCGGCCCTATTGCGCTTAACGCGCCGCAAATATGAACAAGCGATGCAAGTCCCGAATGAATTCGTGGGCGAAATTGCCAGCCACGGCACCGCCGCCTACGAAGCCTGGGTCAAAGCGCGGCCAGCCAACGACTTTGCCGCGGTGCGACCGTATCTGGAAAAAACGCTGGAATTGAGCCGGCGTTTTGCCGACTTCTTTCCTGGTTACGCCCACATTGCCGACCCGCTAATTGATCAGGCCGATTACGGCATGACAGTTTCGACCATTCGCCCCCTCTTTGCCGAATTGCGTCGCGAATTGGTGCCATTGGTTGATGCGATTAGCCAACAACCCCCAGTCAACGATGCTTGTTTGTTACAATTTTTTCCAGAGGCCAGTCAGATCGCCTTTGGTGAAGA
>JBBRVA010000391.1:0-7509 GCA_038247295.1 Caldilineales bacterium
AGCGACATTGGCGTCAGCGCCTTCGTCGGCTCACTTTGGGAAGTTAATGATCAATTGGCGGCGGAGTTTGCCGTGCAATTCTATGATAATCTTGTGGCCGGTAAAACCCTGGGTGAAGCCTTCCAGGCCGCGCGGCAGTACATCCAGCAGCGCCAACCGAACAACCCGACATGGCTGGCCTATACGCTCTATGCGGACCCGAATGGCAAAGTGCAGTTGGGATAAGCCTCGCCAACCGTAAAATTCGTTAATTCGACCCATTTATGGTAAAATAATTCCGAACATTTGTCCTATACAGTAGCATATCCTTATGGCCTGATCGAGAAAGCGACCGACCCGATGACGACACCCATGCGACAGCAATATCTGTCGCTCAAAAGCCAATATCCTGACTGCATCCTCCTCTTTCGCCTGGGTGATTTTTACGAAACCTTCGACGACGACGCCAAGATTGTGGCCAAAGTGTGCGATGTCGTCTTGACCAGCCGGCCAGTGGGCAACGATATGCGCGTGCCGCTGGCTGGCGTTCCGTATCACAGCATCGATGGCTACATTGCACGCCTGATCGAAGGCGGCTACAAAGTGGCGATTGCCGAGCAGATGAGCGAGCCGGGCCACGGTCTGGTCGAGCGTGCGATCACGCGCGTGATCACCAAGGGCACGGTGATCGAGCCGGGCATGTTGGATGCCAAAAGCAACAATTATCTGATGGCGGTGGCGCTAAATCCGCGCGGCACCAGCGCCGGCATTGCCTATTGTGACATTACAACCGGCGAATTTGCCGCCACCCAAGTCACCTGCACTGGCAGTGAAGAGGTGATGCGCCGCGTGGGCGAGGAATTAAGCCGCCTGCACCCAAGCGAATTGATTCACATTGACTGGCTGCCGCTTGAGTCGGATTTGCATGGTTTAGTTGCCAGCCTCAACCTGCTGCTTTCGACCGTGGAACCCTGGCAAGTGGCGGTTGATACAGCCACCGAAGGGTTGAAACGTCATTTCCACGTGACTAGCCTGGACGGCTTTGGTCTGCAAGGTCGCCCCGAAGCGATCCGGTCGGCGGCCGCGCTGATCGCCTATCTGCGCGAGATGCAGCCGTCGGCGCTGACTTTGTTGAGCGGCTTGCACAGCTATGCGCTGAGCGAGTTTATGACGCTGGACGAGTCGACCCGCCGTAACCTGGAGCTAACGGAGACCATCCGCGGTGGTGATGCCAAGGGCAGCCTGCTGGAGGTGCTGGACAAAACGTTGACACCAATGGGCGGACGGTTGCTGCGGCGCTGGCTGAATCAACCGCTGCTCGACGTAGCCGCGATCAATCGCCGACTGGACACAGTCCAGCTTTTCTTCTCCAACACCGCCATGCGCCTGGAACTGCGCGAACATTTGCGCGGGCTGGGCGATCTGGAACGCTGGACCAACCGCGTGACCCAAGGCGTAGCGCTGCCCAGAGATATGATCGGCATTCGCGAAGTCTTGCGCTTCGTGCCGGAGGTAACGCAAGTACTAGATATTGGGTATTCGGACCCTTTCAATAGCGCTTCCATACCCGATCTCCAAGCTCTGATCCCCAATCTACCCTTGTGTGAAGAAGTGCTTGCGTTGCTCGAAGCGGCGATTGCCGACGAGCCACCCGCCACCCTCGCCACCCCCGGTGTGATCCGCACCGCCTACAGCGCAGAGTTGGACGAATTGATGGACAAGAGCCGTCATGCCAAGGATTGGATTGCCAATTTGGAGCGCACCGAGCGCGATCGGCTGGATATTCGCAGCTTGAAGGTGGGCTACAATCGCGTCTTTGGCTACTACATCGAGGTCACCCACACTCATACCGACAAAGTGCCGTCCGATTATATCCGCAAACAGACGATGACCAATGCCGAGCGCTATATCACGCCGGACTTGAAAGAGTACGAGTCACTAGTGCTCAATGCCGACGAACGCCGGCTCGAAATTGAGCAGCAACTCTTTAAGGAGATCTGTAGCCAAGTGGCGACTGCCGCCCCACAACTGTTGCAACTGGCACACGCGCTGGCCGAGTTGGATGTCTACGCCGCCCTGGCCGAAGTGGCGCTTAATCATCGTTATGTGCGGCCCGTGGTCGACGAAGGCCCGACGCTCGAAATTGTCGCTGGCCGCCATCCAGTCGTTGAGTTATCGCTGACCGATGAGCCATTTGTACCCAATGACACCCATCTTACGCCTGCCGCGGCCGTGCATCTGTTGACCGGCCCCAACATGGCGGGCAAGAGCACTTTTCTGCGTCAGGTCGCGCTGATCACGCTCATGGCGCAGATTGGTAGCTTTGTCCCGGCGGACGCAGCGCAGATTGGCGTCGTGGACCGCATCTTTACCCGGATTGGCGCCAGCGACGAAATTCATCGCGGCCAATCTACCTTTATGGTCGAGATGGTGGAGACGGCTAATATTCTCAACCACGCGACCAGCCGCAGCCTGCTTGTGCTCGACGAGATTGGGCGTGGTACGAGCACGTACGACGGGCTGGCGATCGCCTGGGCGGTGGTCGAGTATATTCATAACCACCCTGGGCTGCGTGCCAAGACCCTTTTTGCCACCCACTACCACGAATTGACCGACTTGGCCGAGCGCCTGCCGCATGTGGTCAACTACAATGTGGCCGTTGACGACAGCGGCAATCGTGAAGATGTTGTCTTCTTGCGCCGCATCGTGCCGGGCAAGGCAGATCGCTCTTATGGCGTACACGTGGCACGGATGGCCGGCCTGCCCACGGGCGTGGTCAGCCGCGCCGAGGAGATTCTCCTCGATCTAGAACGTAGCGGCGCCGCAGGTCCAAAACGGCTCTTCGAGATGGCATCCAAGAAGGGCAAAGCCGCCGCCATGACGGTCTCGCTCTTCGCCGAAACGCACCCAGCCGTAGAGGCGCTGCGCCAGCTCAACGTCAACGCGCTAACACCGCTCGACGCCCTGAATCGGCTCTACGAGTTGCAGAAGTTGGCTGATCAGAAGTGAGCAGTTTTACACTTGACCACGCCCGCTTACCGTGCTAGACTAGCCACAATGCGGGGCTTTTTATCTTGTTTGGAGAGTAGCACATGACTGAAACTTTAATCGAAGCAGAAGTGCGTGGCGTGCCAAGGCCAGACATTTCCCACCTCACCACCGAGGATGACACGCCTGTGGATAACTTATTTTCCGAACGGCAAATGCGTTTATTGACCGATAGTTTGTATACTTCCTGGGTAGGCCCAGGCGAAGGCCGAACCTTTGTGGCGATGGCGAATGTGGGGCTCTTTTTTGCCCCGCACGAAGATGCATTGGTACCCGATGTGCTCGTCAGTTTGGATGTAAAACTGCCCAGCGATGTATGGCTCAAACACAACCGCTCTTATTTTATCTGGGAATATACCAAACCGCCGGATGTTGTGATCGAGATCGTTTCCAACCGCAAAGGCAAAGAGCTAAGTGAAAAGCTAACCGACTATGGTCGTTTAGGTATCGCCTATTATGTCGTATATGATCCGGAGCTACAGATCAGCAGCCAACCATTACACGTCTATGAACGTCGGCGCACAACCTACAGTGAGGCCCCTGAAGCTTGGTTAGATGATCTGAGGCTGGGGTTGACTTTATGGCAAGGCAATTACGAAGGAATTGACGCGATTTGGTTACGTTGGTGCGATCAAAACGATCAGATTTTGCTGACGGGCGAAGAAGCTGCCCGCCAAGAACGCCAGCGCGCCGAGCAAGAACGGCAACGGGCTGACCAGCAGCAACAACGCGCCGAGCAAGAGCAACAACGTGCAGAACGTCTCGCAGCCCAATTGCGTGCCTTGGGCATAGAGCCTGAATTATAAAACATCCCCGATTATCAAAAGGTAGGCGGCCTTACTTTTTCTCCCTAACAGCCAACCCGATGTGGAAAAATAAGTGTTTTTGCCGATGCTGCGCGCCGCCTATTTCGCTATACTGGAAGCATCGTCGCAACTATACAAGGGAGTTTGTTATAGAACGTCAAACAATTGAGGGAAAAGTTTGGATTGGAACAATGGCCGCCATGTTCATGGTCGTGGTAGCTTTTGTCTCATTCAAAATTGTTTTTGCAGCAACAACCATCACCGTCAACACGCTCGTGGATGAGAACGGAACGGGGACCGCTTGCTCGCTGCGCGAAGCGATCATCACGGCCAACACCAATCTTGATACGGGCGGCTGTGTCCGTTCCGGCACGGGTGAAGATATCATTGAATTTGACTTAGGCAGCCGGTACGCCAAGCATCGCGATTACGGCTGCACTGCCCATCATTACCGCTCCGGTCACGATCAACGGCAACAGCGGTGGCGCGATGCGAGTGGAACTTAACGGCACTGGTGCTGGTGCTGGTAGTAGTGGCCTCACCATTTCCGGCGGCGCCAGCACAATCGATGCCCTGGTGATCAACCGCTTTGATAGCAACGGTATCGTGCTAACTGGTAGCGGCAGCAACCTGATTACCGACAGCTACATCGGCGTCAACGCCGCGGGCACTGGGGCGGTGGGCAATGGCGAGATTGGCATCTTGATCGAAGCGAGAATCTGGTACAAGGCAACTATATCGGCACAGATGTGACTGGCGCCGCCGATCTGGGCAATGCTGCCCAGGGCGTGCTCGTCCGCACCGCAGCCAACAACACGATTGGCGGCACAGCCACAGGGGCTGGCAATCTAATTTCTGGCAACAACAAAGATGGGGTGATCATCCTTACCAGCGGCGCAACTGGTAATCTGGTGCAAGGTAATTTTGTCGGTACCAATGCGGCTGGCACCCTGGCCGTGCCCAATACCTTGGCCGGCGTCACCATTTCTGGTGGGGTCGGTAACACGGTAGGCGGCACAACCGCGGCCGCCCGCAACCTGGTATCGGGCAATGCCGACGCCGGGATCTGCATCATCAGCAACGCGCTTGATAACATTGTGCAAGGCAACTATGTGGGTGTTGATGTGACTGGCATTGCCGACCTGGGCAACGCCGGACCAGGCGTTTTTATCGCCAATAGTTCCGACAACACGATTGGCGGTGCGGCAACTGGCGCCAGCAACCTGATCGCATTTAATCATAAAGCGGGCATCGACCTGGCGAGTGGCTCCGGCAACACCTTTCGTGCCAATCGGATTACAAACAACACGGATTTAGGCATCACCCTGAGTGATACGATTACGGTCACAGCGAACGATCTCAACGACGAGGATGTGGGCCCAACGGGCTGCAAAACTTCCCACTCCTGACCAGCGCAACCAATACGGGCAGCAATACAACAATGGTGGGCACGCTCAACAGCGTTGCAAACACAAGCTATACACTAGACTTCTTCGCCAACACGGTCTGCGATGCATCTGGCCACGGTGAAGGCCAAACCTTCTTAGGTTCCAATGTCGTAGCAACCAATGGCGTTGGCAATGCAACGATTAATTTTGCCCTCAATACCGCCGTACCGCTCGCCCAATTCGTCACGATTACGGCCACCGATCCAGATGGCAATACATCGGAGTTTTCTGCTTGTGTGGCCATTACCGGCCCGGGCGGCGTGACAGCCACACCAACCGTGACGGGAACGCCCGCAACCCCTACGCCAACCACAACCGGAACACAGGCTACCAGTACACCGCCAGCCACAGCAACAGCCACGGCCACAAGCACCGGTACGCCGCAGAGTCGTATCTATCTGCCGCTGGTGGATCGGTAGTGAAGCAGTTCAGGCTATGTAGGTGCGGTTAAAAACCGCACGATCTCGGTTAGACCACCAATGTGCGGTTAAAAACCGCACCTACATTTTCTTACCTAAATGAAACAGGGGGTTCCAACTATCTGGGTTGGAACCCCCTGTTTTTTTGCGCGCAGATACGCTCTCCGGTATGATAGCTGGATGCTGTCTTTCGCCAGGGATCAAGGAGGCTTGTATTTGCACTGATGAATAACCAACCAACGACCGTTGAAAAGTTGCGCGGCTTACGCTGGAGTATTGCCGCCAATGTTGCCAATACCCTCTTTTCTCAATTCACCTTTTTTGGCTCGGTCTTTCCCCTCTTCCTCAGTCAACTCGGCTTGAATAAAAGCCAAATGGGTTTTCTCTTCTCGTTGATGCCCTTTTTTGGTGTCATTTCGCCCGTGATCGCGCCGGCCACGGTGCGTTTCGGTTACAAAAATACCTACATGGTTTTTTGGGGCACACGCAAAATCGTGACGGCGCTGCTCTTGCTTACGCCCTGGGTTGTCATGGCGTTCGGATTACAAGCGGCGGTGCTCTTCATCTCGGTGATCACGGCCATTTTTGCCTTTTGCCGCGCCGTGGCCGAAACGGCGCGTGTACCTTGGGTGCAGGAATTTGTGCCCCCATCGGTGCAGGGTAAATATACCGCCACGAGTAATATCTTTACCTCTCTGGCTGGTTTTGCCTCCGTCCTAATCGCCGGCTATGTCTTGGATCGTGCGCATAGCCTCTCCAGTTTTATGCTCTTGATTGCGGCGGGCGTCTTCTTTGGCTTTATTTGTGTCTGGTTGAGCGGCTTTATTCCAGGTGGCGCACCGACCATCCACACCGCGGGGACAAAACCAAAGCGCAATCTACGCGATGCGCTGCGCGATCGCAATTTTATGCGTTATTTACTCGGTGTCAGCGTGATCATTGTTGCTACTACACCGGTCGGCTCGTTTCTGCCCTTGTTTATGCAAGAAGAAGTAGGGCTGACGGCGGGCAACGTTGTCTATTTGCAAATGGGCGGGTTGCTGGGCGGATTGCTGACCAGCTTCGTTTGGGGATGGGCGGCGGACCGCTACGGCAGCAAACCGGTGATGCTTTCCGGCATGAATTTGCGTGTCTTGGTGCCACTCTTGCTCTTGTTGATCCCACGCCACTCTACCGCCAGCCTGCCCGTTGCGCTGGCGATCAACTTTCTGGCCGGCATGGCCGATATGGGCTGGGGCATCGGTTCAACGCGTCTGCTCTATGTGAGCGTGGTGCCACCCGAGAAAAAAGCCGATTATCTCTCGCTCTACGCGGCCTGGATTGGTATTGTCGGCGGCGTCAGCCAGTTGATGGGTGGCTTCGTACTGGATCTAGGGCGCAGTCTATCGGGTACATGGGCGGGGCTAACGGTTGATGCCTACACGCCGCTTTTTCTATCCGGTTTTGTGCTGCTGGCAAGCTGCAACTTTATCTTTCATGCCCTGCGCGGTGATAACCAATTCGGGATGCGCCAGTTCACGGGCATCTTCCTGCGCGGCAATCCGTTCCTGGCAATGGGCTCGCTGATCCGTTACCAACAGGCTGGCGAAGAACACGATGCCGTCCACGTGACCGAACAACTTGGGCGAGCGCGCAGCCCGATGACGGTGGATGAATTGCTCGATGCGCTGGCCGACCCGCGCTTCCAGGTGCGCTTCGAGGCGATCATCTCGATTGCCCGCATGCCAGCGGACGAACGCCTGGTGCAGGCGCTCATTGAGATTGTCCACGGTACAGAAGTGGCGCTGAGCGTAGTAGCGGCGTGGGCAT
>JBBRVA010000392.1:0-7502 GCA_038247295.1 Caldilineales bacterium
ACCACCGCGCTCAAAGAGATCGGTTTGAACGAGAATCTATTGTTAACTCAGGAGCAGCCCTCAACTTATCAGTGGAAGGAACTATATGGCCATGAATTTCTCTTCGCAGGCCCGCTCTTCATTCATCAGTTCTCACCCATGTGGATTGACTTGCGCGGGATTCAGGACGACTTCATGCGCGCAAAGGGCATTGACTACTTCGAGAACAGCCGGCGGGCAACTTACGCGCAGCAGCAGTACGCGATCCGCAATCCGCGGGGATTCACCGGCTACAGCGAACACTGTTGGGGGCTTACTGCGAGCGATGGACCCGGATCGATAACGCGACGCGTGGGCGGCATTGAACGACAATTTTTTGATTACTTTGCGCGCGGCATCCCCGACGGACCGGACGACGGCACGCTCGCCCCGTGGGCCGTCGTCGCCTCGCTGCCGTTTGCACCGGAGATCGTCCTGCCGACGATGCGCTATTGTCAAGAAGCCTACCCGCAGACCCTTACCGCCGAGGGATTCAAGGCAAGCTTCAATCCGACTTACCTTGACCCGTCCGAAACGGGCGGTTTCTGGGTATGCCAAATACACTATGGGCTGAATGAGGGGCCAATTGTCCTGATGATCGAGAATTACCGCTCGGGCCTGCTCTGGCGCTTGATGCGGCAGTGTCCTTATCTCGTGACAGGGCTGCGCCGGGCCGGGTTTGCGAACGGCTGGTTATAAGGGTGGCCTAGAGCGGGGCAAGCACGCAAAGTCGCCTACTCATGGTCAAAGATCGAAAGGAGAAAAGCCATCAGCTTCATCCTGTGCGTCATCTATGGCTTGATCGTGCCGGCGAGCTTACACATGCCCCAAGTTTTAGAAGCGGTGTTGCCCGCTTTCAAGTGGCTGACCTTCTGGGGCTTCTGGCTGGGGTTGATGGAGAGCTTTCTCTATGGTGCTTACGCCGGGCTCGTGTTCGTCCCCATCTACAACTTGCTCGCCCGCCGGTGGGGTGTGCCGGCAAAGCAGTAGTTGGGCGATTGGTCATTACACAAGTCACTGGTCATTTACCAGTGCGTTTTAACTGTCACAAAGGAGATTACTTTTATGAAAGAAACGAACAAGACTGGACTCGTCATCGCATTTGTCGTCGTCGTCGCGCTTTTCCTGCTCTTCGGCGGCGGAGCGATGACCGGCGCAACCATGAGCGGCGGGATGATGGGGGGCGGCACGATGGGTGGCATCAGTTGGATGTTGATACCAGTGTTGCTCATCGTCGGCCTCGGTGTCCTTATCGGCGGGGCGATCTGGGGTAAGAAGTAACCACCTCTTATAGTATATAGGAGTTACGCAGTTGCGCCTGGGAACGCCGGCATCCTGCCGGCTGCTGACAGGGGTGTCGACGCTCCCAACTGCGTAACTTCTAAGTATAGACAAACCAACCTAGACAGGAGGACGATTTTGAAAATGGTAAGACTTAGTGCTTTTACGAAGAATAACCTAAATAAGCAAGGATTTGGAAAACTTGATGAGGAGGCTAAAGCCCGCTACGCGTTGCCACTGCGGTTCACGCCCGCCGTAGCCATCACCTTGATTGGGATCGGACTGGCCTTGCAGTCGCCCATTTGGCTTGGGTCAATGGCCCTTGTTGCCTTGAGTGGGGCCCTACTCCCCAGCGGCATGCTGATTGATCTGGTTTACAACCTCGGGGTTCGCCATCTATTCCATGCGCCACCGCTGCCACCGACGCCAAAGCCGCGCCAGTTTTCCTACCTTCTTTCAACTGTCTTATTGGCGGGTTCAGCCTTGTCCTTCTATTACGGGCTAGCGGTGTTGGGGTTTATCTTGGGCGGAATGGTTGTCATCGGGGGCGCCATCCTCACCACTACGCTCTGGTGTCTTGGCTCATGGTGGTACAGGCTGATTTTCGGGCAGGCAGCGGCAGAATAGTGGAACCCACGTAGATATCGCGAGGCACTAGCAAAATTTAGTTGGCTCGTGCGTGGTGGAGGACTCTATTACGACAAACGTAAGAGGTTTGGCATGATCAATTGTTCATGTTCGTCTAGATGCTTGGTTTGTCCTGGCAGCCCGCTATCAGAAGACGGCCAAGCTTTGATTGTATTACAACGTCATGTTGATCAGCATGGTCAGACCACCCGCGCCCTGTTCCTCGACATTGTTGTTCGTTGTATGGTGCAGGATACTGATGATAGTTTATCAATCGTACAAGAAATTTTTTAGCTTTGTTACGCGATCAATGGCACACAATACGCAAAAATTCTAACCCTGATCTTGACAGCAGAGACAAAGTGTAGTAAATTACTATCCCATCCCCTATGGGGTGGGATATATGGTGAGTTAAGTGTCAAAATGGGAATGAGACTATGGATGCAAAAAAGAAAGCGGACCTGTTACTTCGCCTAAAGAGTATTGCCGGTCATATCAAGGGCGTCGAGAAAATGGTGGCAGACGATGCCTATTGTATTGATATTATCAGCCAGGTCCAAGCGATTCAGGCAGCCCTCAATAAGGTGAATGGGCAAATTCTCGATGACCATTTACACAGTTGTGTGATCACGGCGATTCGCGGTGATGATGCGACTGAGCGCGAACGCATGCTGGGCGAGCTGGCCAGCGTCTTTGAAAAATCAGCTAAACTGTAATGCCCAATCCGAACATTTACACTACCAACATTCCGACTAAGGAGACATTTCTATGACAACTTTAACTGTGAAAGCCCCGAATATTTCGTGCGGTCATTGTGTCCACACCATTGAGGATGAAGTGGGCGAATTGGCCGGCGTCAAAAGCGTCCAGGCTAAAGAAGACAGCAAAATCGTGACCGTTACCTTCGAGACCCCGGCCACCACCGAGCAGATTGAAGCACTGATGGCCGAGATCGGCTATCCAGCAGAACCGGCTTGATCGTTACCAAGCGCAACAGGCTACATTTTCCAGGCTGCGCCCTCGCATCAGGGCGCTTCGTGCAGTGGGCGGTGCATCCCCAGAGTATGCACAAAGCAATGCTATGACAACAAAACAGATCACCCTCCCGATTACCGGTATGACCTGTGCCAATTGTGCGGCCACAATTGAACGTGGCCTCAAAAAATTACCCACGGTCCAAAACGCCGCCATCAATCTGGCCTCGGAACGGGCGTCGCTGGAATTTGACCCAACCCAGTTGACGCAACAGGACATTATCGCCCGCATTCAGAAATCGGGCTATGATGTGGCCCTGGGGGAAGCGGTGCTGCCGATCAAGCGCCTAAGCGATGATACCGATGCCCAGCGCCTAGAAAAGGCGCTTAAGCAGTTGCCCGGCGTGGTCACCGCGCAGGTCAGTTACGCCACCGAAAAGGCCACGGTCAAATATATTCCCACCGTGGTCAGCCAAAATGATTTGCGCATGACGGTTAGTGCGGCGGGATTTGAAGCCGTTATCGTGGCTGGTAGTGGCGAAGATGCGGAGCGCCTGGCCCGTGAACACGAGATTGCCCATCAGCAGCACCTGCTCACGGTCGGCCTGCTGTTCACCGTCCCCCTCTTTCTCCTTGCGATGGCGCGCGATTTTGGTCTATTGAACGCGTTCTTTGGCGGGATGCCCGGCATGCTGATGCAGATGCCCGGTATGCCAGCGACGATGGCCGCCCCGTGGTTCAACTGGCTGCTGTTGGTGCTCGCTACCCCCGTACAGTTGTACGTCGGGCGCCAATATTATGTGGGGGCGTATAAGGCACTGCGCAACGGCGCCGCCAACATGGATGTCTTGATTGCCATGGGCACGACGGTTGCCTATGTGTATAGCATTGCCGTCCTCATTGCCTTAACGCTCGGGACGAAGGCACTGGGCGATCATGTCTATTTTGAGACCGCGGCAGTGATTATTGTCTTAATTATCCTGGGCAAGTTCCTGGAGGCCCGTGCCAAAGGCCAGACGTCAGAGGCGATCAAGAAATTGATGGGGCTGCGTGCCAAGACCGCGCGCATCGTGCGCAATGGTGCAGAACTGGATATCCCCGTGGATGAGGTGCGCGTCGGCGATGTGGTGATTGTCCGCCCCGGCGAGAAAATCCCAGTGGATGGCGTGGTGGTGGAAGGCAAATCGACGATTGACGAATCGATGCTGACCGGTGAATCCATGCCCGTCGTCAAGACGCCCGGTGCAGCGGTGATTGGGGCCACGATCAACAAACAAGGCATGTTGAAGTTTGAGGCGACCAAGGTCGGCAAGGAAACCGCCTTGGCCCAGATTATCAAGCTGGTGGAAGATGCGCAGGGCAGCAAAGCGCCGATCCAAAAGCTGGCCGACCAGGTGTCCGCCGTCTTTGTCCCTATCGTCATCGGCATCGCCTTACTCACGTTCTTGGGGTGGTATTTGATTGGCAACGCTGGGTTTACCACGGCCCTGATCAACCTGGTGGCCGTGCTGGTCATCGCCTGTCCGTGTGCACTGGGGCTGGCCACACCGACGGCGATTATGGTCGGCACTGGCAAGGGTGCAGAACGGGGTCTACTCTTTCGTACCTCCGAAGCGCTGGAACGCGCGGGTAAGATTACCACCGTTGTGCTCGACAAGACCGGCACGATCACCAAGGGACGCCCGACCGTCACCGATATTGTGCTCAACGGCAGTGGGCTGAGCGAGGCCGATGTGCTGCAACTGGCGGCATCGGCGGAAAAAGGCAGTGAGCACCCACTGGCTGAATCCATTGTCGCCGCCGCAACCGAACGCGGTCTGACTTTTGGCGAACTGGCTGCCTTTACGGCCATCGAAGGGCAAGGCATCAACGCCAACGTGGATGGCCGCGAGGTGCTGGTCGGCAATTTGCGCATGATGAAGCAGTTTGGCGTGGCATTGCACGGGCTGGAGCAGGATGTGCAGCGCTTCCAGGCTGAGGCAAAAACCGCCATGATTACGACGGTGAACGGCGAAGTGGTGGGTGTGATCGCCGTGGCCGATGCCATCAAAGAAGGCTCGGTGGAAGCGATTGCCGAGCTGCACAAACTGGGGCTGGAAGTGATTATGCTCACCGGCGACAACCAAAAGACGGCGGAGGCGATTGGCAGGGCTGCGGGCGTGGATCGGGTGATCGCTGAGGTACTACCTGGCGACAAGGCGGCCGTGATTAAGCAACTCCAAGCTGAGGGCAAAATCGTGGCGATGGTGGGTGATGGCGTCAACGATGCCCCAGCCTTGGCACAAGCGGATGTCGGCATTGCGATTGGCACCGGCACCGATGTGGCGATGGCAGCCGCACCGGTGACGCTGATGAGCGGCGATCTACGGGGCGTGCCGCGCACGATTGCACTCTCGCGCCAGACGATGCGCACGATCAAGCAAAACTTGTTCTGGGCGTTTTTCTATAACATCATTCTGATTCCCGCCGCCGCGCTGGGCTTCCTGGTGCCGATGTTGGCCGCCGCCGCCATGGCCTTTAGCTCAATCTTTGTCGTGACCAATAGTTTGCGCCTTCGGCGCTATCGGTTGTAGCGTGGGCCATAGCTCCTTGTCCTGTCCCACCCTTGACAAGGAGCTTAGCTTTGGGTAGATTTGCTTTTACTTTCGTTTATTTTGATTCTGCCGGCGTGACCGCTGCTCACTTGGCTCAGAATATACAATGATGCAACACCCTAGTGAAAACGGAGCATTATCTATGAACAAATATGCAAGGTTCGGCGCCATGATTGCAACATCAACCGTCGTCATGTTCGGGCTTATGTACTTGAACACATACCAGGTAGACCACGTGTTTTTCAGTGAGACACGTGCTTACATGGCGTTCCTGATGGGAGCGGTAATGGCCGTCATCATGCTGGGCTTCATGCAGGGCATGTACACAAACCGGCGCGTGAATATTGGTATTTTCGTCGGCAGTGCCCTTGTATTTGTGCTCGCGCTCTGGCTCGTCCGCAGCCAAGCGACGATTGAGGACGTTTCTTATATGAAGGCAATGATTCCACATCATTCGATCGCGATTCTGACCAGCGAGCGTGCGCATATCTCAGATCCGCGCGTCCGGGCACTTGCCGACGATATCATCGAGGCCCAGCGCAAAGAAATTGCCGAAATGAAGGCGCTAATCACAGACCTTGAGAATAAGCAATAGCACGGAACGCCCGTTTACAGGAGGAGGCTGACTAGCATGTTGTTGCTGTATCGATGCCGATGAATGTGATTTGGTAACGTCGTATGCTTATCACACGCTTAGTTCGTCAAAAGGAGCAATGAACCATGGCAAAAGATCCTGTTTGTGGCATGGACGTGGACAAGAAGACCGCGACCCTCACGTCCGAGTATAAGGGGCAGACCTACTATTTCTGCGGTGCTGGTTGCAAGCGTTCGTTTGATAAGGACCCTGAGAAATACATCGGCAAGGCTACGACCCAGGCTGAACCAGCCGCCTAACGGATGCGTTCCGCCGCTGCCCCTGGCGGCGGGACATCCAGCATGTCTCTACTTGACTAATGGTTTTACGTCCCCTATCATTCACGAGCCTCATATGAAGCTTGTATCTACACCAAAAGGAGAACGACACATGAGTAAAGCCAATGCGAATGGGAGTAATGGCGCAGTCACGGGCACGTTTGCCGTGAAAGCAGGGCTGGCGCAAATGCTCAAGGGCGGCGTCATTATGGATGTCGTCACGGCAGAACAGGCACGCATCGCTGAGGAGGCTGGGGCCTGTGCCGTGATGGCGCTAGAACGGGTGCCCGCCGATATTCGCAAGGACGGTGGGGTGGCGCGCATGAGTGATCCCCGCATGATCAAAGAGATTATCGCAGCGGTCACGATTCCGGTGATGGCCAAGGCCCGCATTGGTCACTTTGTCGAAGCTCAGATTTTGCAAGCGCTAGGCGTGGACTATATCGATGAGAGTGAAGTGCTGACGCCAGCCGATGAAGAACACCACATCAACAAACATAAGTTCACGGTGCCGTTTGTCTGTGGCTGTCGAGATTTAGGCGAAGCGCTGCGCCGCATCGCCGAAGGTGCGGCCATGATTCGCACCAAGGGCGAAGCCGGCACCGGCAATGTGGTCGAAGCCGTCCGCCATGCGCGCGCCGTCAACGGCGCAATTCGCCGCCTAAAGACGCTTGACGAAGACGAATTATTCGCCTTTGCCAAAGAAATTCGTGCGCCCTATGACCTGGTCAAGCAGACCGCCGAATTGGGGCGGCTGCCGGTGGTTAATTTTGCCGCGGGTGGCATCGCAACGCCGGCTGATGCGGCGCTGATGATGCAGTTGGGGGTGGATGGCGTCTTTGTTGGCTCTGGCATCTTCAAAAGCGACAACCCGGCGAAGCGCGCCAAAGCCATTGTCCAGGCGGTAACGCACTACAACGATCCCAAGATTCTGGCCGAGGTCAGCGAAGATCTCGGTGCGCCGATGGTGGGGATTAACATGGACACCCTGGCGGACACAGAAAAAATGGCCGTGCGGGGCTGGTAAGAACGTACCATGACGGAGCCAACCCCCTGTACCATCGGTGTCCTTGCTCTGCAGGGTGCTTTTGATTGA
>JBBRVA010000393.1:0-7492 GCA_038247295.1 Caldilineales bacterium
GCCGACCAGATTTGTTGGCCCTGGAAAGGCAGCATGACCAATTCGACCTGCGCGTTGCGCAGCCGCAAACCGGCCACGCCGGTTTCATAGAGAAAAGTTGCGGCCGAGAATTCGCCCGCTTCGATCAGGGGTTGTTCGCGCTCGCTAAAAAAATGGGGGGAGAGATGAATAATGGTTGGATTGCTCATGGTTCGCTTGCCTTTGAAAATCGTAAAATGGAGAACCGCGGATGGGGAGAAAGACGCGGATCGTTGTTCAGACAAAAAAATCCGCGTCTTTCTCCTCATCCGCGGTTTTACTCCTACGCTGATCCTACAACGCATCGATCGCATGGTGCAATGGCTGCAATGTAGCGTACAGCTTTAGATAGACCTCATGAAAAGCGCGGTCATAAAATGCTGCTTCGTCGGGTACAGGTGCTACTTCTATTTGGGTATAGGCAAGTTGGCGCAGAGCCGCGGGTAAATCTCGATAGACCCCAGCCCCCAATCCGCCCAATACGGCTGCCCCCAACGCCGTGGCCTCCTTGACACTGACCACATTGAGCGTCTGATTGAGCACACTCGCCTTGATGCGCAGCATCAGGTCGTTATAGGCGCCGCCGCCGGTGACATGAAAATTGTTTGCCGCGGTCAGCCCGGCAAAACCAAGCAATGGTTCGAGCGTGTTGCGAATCTCGTACGACAAGCCTTCTAGCACGGCGCGGAAGAGCGCCCCCCGTTTGACATCGGTGCGCAGCCCGATAAAGCTGCCGCGCGCCAACGGGTCCAGGTGTGGTGGATTGGCCATGCGCATGTGAGGCAAAAAGTAGGCGCCCAAACTGCCCCGTGGAACCTGTTCTGCCTCGTGAATCAACGTCGCATAATCGGCATCGGCGGCGCAACTCTCGCGAAACCAATCGACGCATGCGCCGGAGGTGTACATGCCGCCCAGAATATAATAGTCGCCGCCCACATGCACGCCCTGCGCATAACCCTGGACGCCGATCTGGGGATCGAACAATGGTTTTGTCACCGGCAGGAAGACGGCCTCTGCCGTGCCCATCGAATTGAGCACATCCCCTGGCTGGGTGACACCCAGCGCCAGTGCCCCGCAGACATGATCATGCCCGCCCACGGCCACCTGTGTGTTTGAGGGCAGACCGGTGGCCGTCGCAGTTTCGGGCAGAATAGTGCCAAGCCGCGTACCGCTGGCTTGCAAAGGCGCCAGGGTCTGGGGCGCAATCCCCATCACATCCAGGATTTCTGCCGACCATTGCCGTCGCCGCAGATCCAGCCCCATCATGCGCGAGGCGAGCGAAAAGTCGGTGGCCGGTACACCGCACAGCCGATAGGTAATATAGTCCGCCATGTTCAGCCACAGACGGGTGCGCGCAAAAACATCTGGCTGGTTGTCCCGTAACCAGAGCAACTTAAACAGACCAAAGATTGGTTGTAACGAAATGCCCGTAATCGCAAACAGCCGTTCGACACTGATCTGGTTGCGCAGCCACGCGGCCTGGGGTGCGCTGCGGTTGTCGAACCAGGCGATGGCCTGGTTGGAGGCGGCTTGACCATGTGCGTCGAGCGGCACGCCGGTTTCGGCAAAGCTGGCAACTCCAATGCTGACAATACGCACCGGGTGTTCGATCTGGGTCACCAGCGCGCGCAACGCCTGGATCGTCGTCTGCCAGAGCGCTTCCGGCTCAAAATAGGCCCAACCGGGGCGCGGATAATGGGTGGGCGTACGAATCGCCGCCTGGGCAACGGTTTGGCCTGCCGTGTCAAAGGCAATGGCTTTGATGCTGGTCGTACCGATGTCGATGCCAACGAGAAGCGGTTGCATAATGGTTAGTGGTAAATGGTTAAGGCTGAATGGTTAATGGTCGTGTTGAAGGGATGACAAGATGAAGGGATGACAAAGGGACTCCCAATGTCATCCCTTCATCTTGTTATCTTGTCATCCTGTCATCCTGTCATCCTCGCGTATCGCTGCGCGCTTCCAACCAGGCAATTTCCGCTGGTGTCAGGCGCATTTCGCTGGCTTCCAGATTGGCCTTGAACTCCTGCGCAGTGTTGCAGCCGACCAAGGGGAAAATGTTGAGCGGGTAACTCATCACGTAGGCGGTGGCGACCTGTGGAATCGTCAACCCGCGTTCGTCGGCCAGCTCACGCACGCGATCCAGCCGTTGGAAATTTGATTCGGTGCAATAGCACTCGACACAGAGCTTGTCCAGATAGGTATCAAAGCTATCCAGGTTGTCACGATTAAAACGGCCACTGAAAAAACCACCGGCCAAGCTAGACCAGGTGAAGAGCGGCGTGTTGTGGTCGGCATACCACGGCCGTTCCTCGGCCGCTTCTGGTCCACTGATGCTGACACAGTTGGGCCAGGGCGCTTTGCGCTGTACGGCCAGGCTAAAGTTGGGGCTGCTGACGACAAAGGGTGTCAAGCCATGCGCCTGGGCGTATGCGTTCGCCTCTTGCAGGCGGACCGTCGACCAGTTGGAGCCGCCAAAGGCGTGGATCTTGCCGGCCGCCTTGTGCTCGTTGAGCGTTTCAATGATCGGCCCCACTGGCTGGCTGGGATCATCGCGGTGCAACACATACAAGTCGATGTAATCGGTCTGCATGCGGGCCAATGAATCGTGCAGATCGGCCGTAATGTCGTAGGGTGTTACGCGTTGGCGGTCCTGGTTGTGGTGTGCGCCCTTGCCCAGGATGACCACTTGGTCACGGTTGCCGCGCGCCTTCATCCAGCGGCCCATCGTGCGTTCCACATCACCGTTGCCATAGCCGTGCGCCGTATCAAAAGTAGTGCCACCCAATTCGAGAACGCCATCTAACAACGCAAAACTTTCGTCGAGCTTGCTTGTGCTGATCATCACCGTGCCTTGCACCAAGCGCGCGATCGGCTTGGTGACGCCGGGTACATTTCCGTATTGCATGGATCAATTGCTCCTTACTTTATTTGAGTTTTAATGGGGAGAGGGAGTAGGTATTCGGCGGGGCTACCCAGAAAGGCTACGCCCTCCTTTCTGCAACCCATTATCGCACATTGCTGCCGCTGCCGCCAGATTGGCAGCGCGGCCACGCGCGCCTTAGCTACCGACATACGGTAGGGATGGCTTGTCTACCATTTGTAAACACGGATAGGAGAAACACGGATATTTAATTTATAGCATCCGTGTTGTAACTATCCAGCCTACTACAGCGGATTTAGATAGAAACGGATTTTGTCAACATAGCCAACCATCCGTTCCTATCTAAATCCGCTGTAGTAATTTATAGCCTGAACAGTTACCCGTGTTGTAACTATCCAGGCTCGCTCTGATTTTCACCCAACACTACAGCAGATGCCGAAAACAGCAGATTTGTCCCTGCTCTAATCTGCTGTTTTCGGGGTGCTCCCTGGGCCCTGCTGTAGTGTTTTAGCCTGAATCGTTACTCCGTGTTTCTCCTATCCGTGTTTACCAGATGTTCGGCGAGTTCAGTCGAGGCGCGGCTTTGCGTGCGAAATCTTTTGCGCTTATCTATACCGGATTAGGAATCGTGTAATTCAATTGCCAGATCGACCCTTCCGGCGGCGGCGTGCGATCGGTGTATTGCATCGACTTAAATTCTGGCAAATGGGGCAATACCTCGTTGGCCCAAATCTGCTCGATCGCCATGAAGGACAATGGTTTGCGTGCGGCTGGCTGATGTTCAGCGTAGGCAGCTAACAATTCGGTGGCCTTGTCGCCCAGCCAGCGCACTTCGTCGGCCACCATACGCTCGCCCGTGCGCCGATCCGCCGCGCGTGCATTGGGCCCCATCGCAAAGTGCGGACCGGGTACATCCGGCGCGGGAAAGCGCGAAACATCAACGCATGCCGGTTCCAGCGCCCAGAGCAGCGACGTCTCGACTTTGCCGGCGTGATCGCCTGTCGCTTTACCATCGTTGTCGAAACCAGGCTGGTTGGCCTCAAAGTCGGGTAGCCCATAGATGCGCATGGCAAAGTGGGGCTGCACCAGCTCAATCAACGTCTTGAGATCTTCCCAGTTGGGACCATAGTGGCCGGTCAGCAAAATCGCAGCCTGAAAGCCCAGTGCATCCGCCGCGCGCAGATGATAGCAGACATTTTTGAAATGCACCCACGGTGGCACGGCTGTCAACCAAGGGCGCGCTTCGCCCGCCCATTCCGCCGCCCAACTAGCATAAAGACCCACCTCGTGAATGTGCCAGTAATCGGGTGGGGCGACGATGCCACCGTATGTTTGCGCCGCCCGGCAGCAGATCGCGTGCGCCTTGAGTGCGTCCAGCCCCAACGTGTTCTGCGGGCCGTGCGGTTCGCACAGACCATAGGCGAAATAGATGACGGGACAAGCCGTGATCGCGGCTTCGAGTTGATCGGGGAACATGCGTTCCCAGCGGACTTCGGACATGGTTGGCATCCCTCTTACATAGCAGAAAAATGAGTGGCTGGGTAGATTGAAGCATTGGATAATCAAAAATTGGCACAAACAAAGCAAGTTTTTAGTATACACGGATAGGGAAAACGCGGATATTTTCCGGCGTTTCTATCCGTGTTTTCTCTATCCGTGTATACATATCCTAACCGGTCGATCCTTTCACGCTCCAGACCGAACCGGTCGTGTAGGTGTTGCGCTCGGAGGTAAGAAACTCGACGACTTCGGCGACCTCTTCTGGGTCCGAATAGCGGCCCATCGGGTTGCCGGGGTTGGCCAGGAATTCGGGTGTAAAGCGCGGCACGACCATGTCGGTCAAGGCGCGACCCGGCTCGACGCCATTGACAAAGACATTCTCTTTGGGGTAAGCATTGCCCAACGCGCCGACCAGCGCGTAGACCGCACCTTTGGAGACACCATAGGGGACCTGGTTCGTCGCACCATGGCGTGCGCCAGAAGTGATGGTGACACAGCGTCCCCAGCCACCCTTGAGCATATGCGGAATCGCAGCCTGGTGGGCATGATAGACGCCGTAGAGGTTGATCTTGAGCACTTTGTCGAACTGGGCGACCGTTTGCTCTAGAAACGGCTTTTCCCAGCCCAAAATGCCCGCGCAGCAGACCAAAATGTCCAGCCGGCCAAAACGTTCGACGGTCTGCGCCACCATGCTGTGGACGGCGGCTTCATCGGTCACGTCGGTTTTGATAAAGAGTGCTTCCTGGCCCAGCGCCTCAACCTCTTTGACCACTTGCGGCCCTTCGTCCAACAGATCCGCAATCACAATGTCGCGGCCTTCTTCGGCAATGCGCAGGGCGCTGGCGCGGCCCAGGCCGCGCGCGCCGCCAGTAATAATAGCAACGCGCCGTTCTTTGGGCGCGGCAAAACGTAAGTTGGGCATAGATAATCCTTATCTTTATTTTCCTACAGGTGCAAGTTTGGGTTGTCGGTTGCAAAGCCTTCAGCGGCGGCGGCGCTCAATAAATTGGTATCGGCACCGATGAAGGTGACGGGCAAGTTCAAATTATTTTTTGCATAGATAGCACAAGCTAGTTGAATGGCATCAAGCGTACGCAATGGATAGACAGTTGTCAGATCACGCGCCTTCACCATAACAGATGAGTCAAGGTCTATCACCAAATACTCGGTTTCAAAATGATAGAGGACGTCGTTGCGCACAAGTGGTATTAAGTCTGGCGGTATAATCCCTTCGCGTTCGCGGCGGGCAAGCGCAGAGAACAGTTCGATGTTTGTCAATGCCGAGACAATTGTCAGGTTGCCTGCCGAAGGTTTAATCCAACTCATCACCCAAGTAGAACCTTGTTCACGAATATACCGCTTGGCCAACGCACTAGTATCTACAAAGAAAGTCGTCAACGAGGACCCCGATCTTCGTCGATCAATTCATCGGTAGGTCTTGCGCCTGGTGGAAGCGTAATCAACCGCATTCGTTCGTCATCGCTTAAAGGGACATACCCTTCCGGGGCATGATGAGCCGTGCTCAACAAGCCAGCTTTACTCAATATCTTACGAAAACGTACCCGTTTTTCTGCTACCGTTTCGACGTGTTCACCATTAATGATGGGGACGGCTTCTTTGTGGATGACTTCTGCCACTAAAATCTGCACATCCACCATGCCAACCGGAGTTTCCGGCGGCAGATCCACAACGAGTCTTTTATCTTCGCCAACCCAAACCGAAAGTTTGATCGCGTTCATCAACCGTCCTCCTTGCCTACAACAACCAGGTTACTGACGGTGAGTGTAAAAGGTGTTCGGTCATTTGTCAATCATCCAGCCACCAATACCAATCGGTGCGGCCTAAATTTCTGCGAGAATAAATTCCGCGGCTGACAATAGCAAGTCGCCTCAGCGACTGAATTCCTAGTGCCTGCGGGCACTTGTTACTTTACAGCCGCGGAATTTATCCCTGCCGCATCCAGCCACCAATCACGGCTTGTCATCTGCACCCAGGACGCGAATCCCCAACCCCTGCGCCGTTCTGTGAAATAATTCGCTGACAAACGGCAACTCTTCTGTGCTGTTGCCTTCGGAAATCACCGGATAGTCTGGATCGAGCGCTTCCATGCGTTGGAAGAGGGTTTTGAAGTCCATCAAACCCTTGCCTGGACAGCCGTCCTGCAAGTGGAGAGTAAGCTTGTTCTCGATGTTGATGTCTTTGGCGTGGCAACTGACAATGTGATGGCCCATCACATCAAAGTGGTGATTGAGCGCGGCTCCAGTGTCAAAAACTGTCTCCAGCGTGATCCAGTTGGCCGAGTCGTAATCGTTGCGCACCCAAGGTGAATTGACTTCATCCAGAATCTCGCGTGCAATCTCCGGTGTCTTCAACGTAACCAGTTGATGACATTCCAGGCTCAAATAGACGCCGGCATCTTCCGCCGCCTGTTTGCACTCGTTGAGCGTCTTCACCAGTTGGCGATGGCTTGTTGCCGTCCAGTTATCGGGGTGAGGAAACCAAGGGCCATCGGGGTTCATCGAGCCGGGGCCAGTGTCGATACCGCGCGCACCCATCCAGCCGGCCAGTCGCAAGGCCGCCTGCACTGTACGCACAGCCTCTTTGCGCAGGGTTTCGTCTGGCGTGATCATGTTCTGCCAGAAGCCGGTGGCCTGGTAAAAGCGCACCCCTTCGCCGGCCAGCAGATCGCGCACGCGCTGGGCCTCGGCGCGTGTAGTCGTGCGCGGGTCGTTCTTGCGAAAACGCGTAAAAATGCCACTAAACCCCAGTCGGCGCACTTCTTGGCACATTGCTGAAGTTAAATTGTTCATGTCATCGGGGAGAAAACAGCCGCTCATACCGAAACGCATAGTTGGTAGATCCTTTCTTGAAACTAGGCAAAGGAAATGTAGGTGCGGTTTTTAAACGCACATTGGTGGGCTAAACGAAAATGTGGGGGTATAAACAGCACCAACATTTTAATACTCGCGGGCAACGCCGCTGGTGTATGGCCACGCTCGATCAACGAACGCTGGTCACCCGTCAACTCGATCCACGGCATCGGTGGCGGGTCGGAGAGCAGTGCCATTGGTCGGCCATTGACAATCGTCA
>JBBRVA010000394.1:0-7484 GCA_038247295.1 Caldilineales bacterium
AGGTAAACAGGTAGATAGGTAAACAGGTAGACAAGTGACCCCTGTATCCCTGGATCCCTGTTTACTTGTCTACCTGTTTACCTGTATCCCTAAAGGAGTTCTATGACAACATCGCAACGCCAAGGCACGCTCGACTGGTCTCTCCAGCCGCCTTATCTGCATGCAGACTATAAATCCACGGTCAAACGCGCCCCGCGCCAGCCGCTGATCCCGCTGGCGCACAGTTTGGCGGAGTTGACGGGACCCGTCTATGGGCACGAGTATATCCGGCCGCTGGATAATGATTTGACGCGCAACGCCGCGGTCAACGGTGCGGCCATTGGCGAGCGCATCATCGTTACGGGTCGGGTGTTGGATGAACGGGGCAACCCTGTCCGCAATTCTCTGTTGGAAATTTGGCAGGCCAACGCTTGCGGCCGCTACATCCACAAGGGTGATCAGCACGACGCTCCGCTTGACCCGAACTTCACCGGCGCCGGGCGCGTGCTGACCGATCACAATGGTGAATATTGCTTTACCTCGATCAAGCCGGGTGCTTACCCGTGGAAAAATCATGCCAACGCCTGGCGACCGGCGCATATTCACTTCTCTGTTTTTGGCGATAACTTTTTGCAACGGCTCGTAACGCAAATGTACTTTCCCGGCGACCCACTGCTGCCGCTTGATCCGATCTACAACAGCGTTCCTTCCGAAAAGGGGCGCCAACGCTTGATCGCAGCGTACGATCACACGGTTACCCAACCCTTGTGGGCGTTGGGTTATCGTTTTGATATTGTGCTGGCCGGCCCTTGCCAGACGCCATTTGAATAATGCCGCCCTTGCGGCACAGGATGATAAGATGACACAAGCGATGCTCATTCAAACGGGTAGCCAAACGGTTGGGCCCTTTTTTCACGATGGCTTGCTCTTTGGCGGTGAAAATATTTTGGTCAACGCGCAGACGGCTGGTCAACGCATTTTACTCGAAGGTAGCGTCTATGATGGGGATGGCGAATGTATTCCCGATGCGTTGATCGAAATCTGGCAGCCCGATGGGCAAGGCTTTTTCAACCACCCAGCCGATCCGAACCATGCCCAGGCGGACAAAGAATTTCGTGGCTTCGGGCGCGCCGAGACATTGCAAGGGGGGAAGTTTTCCTTTCAAACGATCAAGCCGGGAGCCATCGCAGACAACACTAATCACGCGCCCTTTGTGAATGTGCGCGTCTTTGCCCGCGGCATGCTAATCCACGCTGTCACGCGCATCTATTTTGCCGATGAACCAGCCAATCAGAACGACCCAGTGCTCAATGCCATCGACCCGGCGCGGCGGTCAACGCTCATCGCGCAGCACAAAGACAATGGCGACCTGCCCTGTTACCATTTAGATATCCGGCTCCAAGGTGAAGCGGAGACAGTCTTTTTTGATCTGTAAACAAACCTATTTTTAATCGTTATACATCTATCGCAGGCGCCAAGCTCAATTTACTCAGAAGAATATGGTATAATCACGGACAAGCTTATGGTATATGATGCTGCAATGAAAAGGGGTGTAAGAATGAGCTTCCCTGACTATAAGGTAATCGAGACTGAGATTGGGCCGCTGATCAGCGAAAGTCGCACCTCAATCTACGATGTATTGCTCTCCCAAAAAGAGGGCAATGACTTTTTCGCGCTTTGTATCATTCACAACCTCAAGCCAGTGCAGGTGCAAGTTGCATTGGCGTATATCGAGGCGCATCGCGAGCAACTTGAGGCAGAATTACCTATGATCTTGCAGAAAAAAGCAGAACGACAAGCCTATTACGAGAATATTGCGGCCGAGATCCAACGAAAAATTGATCAACTGCCAATGACCCCCGAACGGCAGGCATTCTATGCCCTGCGAGAAAAAAATCGACATCAGTGGGGCGAAAATGGCAATGCAAATTATCTTAAGCGATGAAAATTGTGGGGGTCATGCGGAAGCCATTTTTTACGTATTGCAACGCTTAGGCTATGTAGATCTGCTAAGACTGGAACTCAGAACATGGGCCCAGGCTGGTCTGGCGCAAGGCGCGGATGATGAGACAGTCTGGCGATTTTGTCAGGAGCATGGCTTTATACTTTTGACCGGAAACCGAACGACTAAAGATGGCAACCTCGCCCTTGAAACGGTTATACAGCACCTTGTGATGCCGACAAGTCTACCTGTGCTTACGATTGGAGATATTGGACGCGTTCTGAATGATCGCAAATATTGTAAGCGTTGTGCTGAACGCCTTGCTGAAATTGTTTTTGACCTTGAAGCCTATATCGGAACACCTCGCCTCTACCTGACCTAACCAGTACGAATAGGAAAAACAGATGCACGAAGTTGTGATTGTCGCCGCCGTGCGCACGCCGATTGGCCGCCTGCGCGGCGCGCTGGCTCAGGTGCGGCCCGATGACCTGGCCGCGCTTGTGATTCAAGCCGCGGTCAAGCGCGCCGCGATCGATCCGGCGCTTGTCGAAGAAGTCTATTTAGGTTGTGCGAACGGGGCCGGGGAAGATAACCGCAATGTGGCGCGCATGGCATTATTGCTGGCTGGGCTGCCCCAACAGGTGGGCGGCGTCACCGTCAACCGGCTCTGTGCCAGCGGCCTCAACGCCGTCAATCAGGCCGCCCGTGCGATTGCTTGCGGCGAAGGCGACGTCTACATTGCCGGCGGCGTGGAAAGTATGACGCGCGCGCCCTATTCATTGCCCAAGAATGCGGAAGCCTTTGGTCCTTCGGGCAACGTAACCATGTACGATACCGCGTTGGGGTGGCGCTATCCCAACCCCAAACTAGAGGCGCTCTTTCCGCTGGAGGCGATGGGCGAAACTGCCGAAAATATATTCGAGCTGAGCCGCAGCGGTGCACTAGCCGGTGGCGAGATTACACGCGAGGACCAAGATCGTTTTGCGCTGCAAAGCCAGGCGCGGGCCGTCCACGCGATTGACCAGGGTTATTTTGTAGCCGAGATTGTGCCCGTACCGATTCCCCAACGCCGCGCCGATCCAATTCTGTTTGATACGGATGAACACCCGCGCTATACCAAAACCGCCGCCGGTTACACCCTGGCGACCAGTTTGGCCGAGTTGGCTAAGTTGCGGCCGGCCTTTCGCCCCGGTGGCACGGTGACAGCCGGCAACGCCAGCGGCTTGAACGACGGTGCTTGTGCTTTGGTCTTAATGTCTGCCACTAAAGCGCGCGATCTGGGGATCAAGCCGTTGGCGCGTTGGGTCTGCTCTGCCGCGGCCGGCGTCGATCCGCGCGTGATGGGCCTCGGCCCCGTCAGCGCCACGCGTAAAGCGCTGCAACGGGCCGGGTTAACCATCGCCGAACTCGATTTGGCCGAACTCAACGAAGCCTTTGCCGTCCAAGCGTTGGCCGTGCTGCGCGAACTCGATTTGAGCGAAGAAATTACCAATGTCAACGGCGGCGCGATTGCACTGGGCCACCCGCTAGGCTGTTCTGGGGCGCGCATCCTAACGACCTTGATCTATGAAATGCAGCGCCGCGCTGTCTTGGGCGCAACCATGCATTTTGGATTGGCCACCCTTTGTGTGGGCGTGGGCCAGGGCGAAGCAACGATTATCGAACGATGGAACGGATAAACTAGGCCAGCCATGAAAACAGTTGCGCAAATTACTGTCACCGAAGCCGCCCGTTTGCTCAAGTCCGGCGATACCCTTCTGGTCGGCGGTTTTGGCATGACGGGCAATCCCGTCCATCTGCTGCACGCAATTGCCGAAACCGCGGTTCGGGACCTCACCTATGTAGCCAATAATGTCGGTGAAGCCGGATTGGGTGGCGGTCGCCTGCTGCGCAATGGGCAAATCAAGAAGGCGATTGGTTCATTTTTTACCAGCAATCGCGAAGCCGTTGCCGCTGTCCAGTCTGGCGCGATTGGGGTTGAGTTGCTGCCGCAAGGCTCGTTGGCCGAAGCAATCCGCGCCGGTGGGGCGGGGATCGGCGGTTTCTACACCCCGGCCGCGGCTGGCACTGTGCTGGCCGAAGGACGCGAGACGAAGATAATTGCCGGCAAGACCTATGTGTTTCAACCGGCGATCCGGGGCAACGTGGCGTTGATTCGTGCCTGGAAAGCCGACACGGCGGGTAATTTGGTCTATCGCATGACGGAGCAAAACTTCAATAAGGCAATGGCCACCGCAGCCGACCTGGTGATTGCCGAAGTCGAGCAGATTGTGCCGGTTGGCGAAATTGCGCCCGAGCACATCCACACGCCCGGCTGTTTTGTCGATTATCTGGTGCAGGCGCATACCACCCTGGCCGACCTGGGCTCATCGGCCTCGGTGGCCGGTAGCGCCAAAAAGGTCAGCACCGAACGCATGACGATGGCGCGTGCGGCGCTGGCCGAATTGCAGCGCGGTGATATTGTCAACCTGGGCATCGGCATTCCCACCCTGGTAGCCGATTTGATCACACCGGAACATGGCATTATTCTGCACACGGAAAACGGGATGTTGGGCGTCGGGCCAGAACCCAAAAGTGGCGGCGCAATGGAATATCCCGTTAATGCGAGCAAAGTGCCCGTGACCGCCCTGCCTGGTAGCAGCTATTTCGACAGCGCCGATTCGTTTGCCATGATCCGCGGTGGGCATGTCGATGTGGCCATCATGGGCGGGTTGCAGGTGGACGAAGCGGCCAACCTGGCCAATTGGGCAGTGCCCGGTAAGCCCTTGTTGGGCGTCGGCGGCGCGATGGATCTGGCTTCCGGCGCCAAACGTTTGATTGTGATGATGGAACATACAACGCCGGATGGCACACCAAAGCTTGTATCCATGTGTACGCTGCCGTTGACGGCCGCCCACGCGGTGGATGTTGTGATCACAGAATTGGCGCTCTTTCGTTTTAGCAACGGCCAACTGCTGTTGCGTCAGTTGATGCCGGGAGTAACACTGGATGAAGTGCGCGCCAAAACAGCGGCGAACTTTGGGGTGGCCTTGTAAGAGCAGAGGATTTGTACGCGGATGAACGCGGATAAACGCGGATTTTTCTTTTGATCCGCGTTTATCCGCGCAAATCCGCGTACTAAAATTAAATGGTCGATTCATTTTAGCAACGATACGGAGAACATGATGTCAACTGATCAGTCGAGCTTTCAATACGTCCACTATGGCTGGGACGATGGGTATGCCAACGGGCTTGATCCTGTCGAACGCCTTGTCTATCGCTCGAATTTGTTGGGGGCAGATGGGCGAATTACCAATACCGGCGGTGGCAATACCTCGGCCAAGGTGACCCAGCCCGACCCGCTGACCGGGGAAGCGGTCGAGGTGTTGTGGGTGAAAGGTTCGGGCGGCGATTTGCGCACGTCCAAACGTGCCAACTTCTCGTCGCTCTATATGGACAAGTTGCTTGGGTTGCAACAGCACTATCACCGTGCGCCCCAACGTGGCCCCAAAACCCCGATCGAGGATGCGATGGTCGCACTTTATAGCCATTGCACCTTCAACCTCAACCCGCGCCCCTCGTCGATTGACACGCCGCTGCATGCCTTTGTGCCGGCGAAACAGGTCGATCATACGCACCCGAATGCTGTGATCGCACTGGCCGCGGCCCAGAACTCGGCCGCACTCACCCAGGCCATCTACGGTGATGAGGTCATTTGGACGCCGTGGCAGCGCCCTGGCTTTGACCTCGGCCTGAAGTTAAAGGAGATTTGCCAAGCCCACCCGCAGGCCAAAGGGGTGATCTTGGGCAGCCACGGCTTGATCAACTGGGCCGACGACGACAAAGCCTGTTACGAATTGTCACTGGAACTGATCGAGCGCGCGGCGCGCTACATCGCCGCGCGTGACAAAGGCGCCGCTACATTTGGGGGTGAGAAACACCAAACAGTGGACGAAGCGCAGCGTCACGTGATCCTGGTCGAGATTTTACCCTGGCTGCGTGGCCAGGTCAGTGGCGCCCAAGGCGGAAAAGGGGCGGCGACCAAGCGCTTTATCGGCACGGTGCAGGAAGATGACGCCATTTTGCGCTTTGTCAATAGCCAAGACGCCGGGCGCTTGGCCGAGCTGGGTACTTCGTGTCCGGATCACTTCTTGCGCACCAAAATCAAACCCCTCTATGTACCCTGGAATCCACAAACTGAAGATGTGGCGGCGCTCAAACAGAAGCTGACCGATGGGCTGGCCCAATATCGCCAAGACTATGCGGCCTACTACGAACAACACAAACATCCGGATTCACCGGCCATGCGCGACCCCAACCCGACCGTGATTCTGATCCCCGGTTTGGGTATGATCACCTGGGGCAAGGACAAGAGCGAAGCGCGGGTCACCGCCGAATTTTACAATTGCGCCGTCGAAGTAATGCGCGGCGCCGAAGCGATCGATCAATATACGGCGCTGCCGGCGCAGGAAGCCTTCGACATCGAATATTGGTTGCTCGAAGAAGCAAAGTTGCAACGGATGCCCGCCGAGAAAGAATTCGCCCGTAACGTGGTGGTGGTTGTCGGGGCTGGCAGCGGGATTGGCAAGGCGATTGCTCACCGTTTGGCGCGTGAGGGCGCACATGTGGTCTGCGCCGATTTGAGCGCCACCGCAGCCCAAGCGACGGCAACCGAATTGACCGACCGCCACGGCGTCGGCATTGGCGTGGCCGGTAGCGGCATTTCCGCCTGCGGTCCAGCGATTGACCTCGGTGTGGATATTACCAATCGCGCCAGTGTGCAGGCGATGTTTCAACAAGTAATTTTGGCCTATGGCGGCATTGATAACGTGATTGTCACCGCCGGCATCTTTGTCGCACCGGACGCCACTGGCCATATCCCTGATGATCGGTGGGGCTTGACCTTTGCGATCAACGTCACCGGCAGTTTCCTCGTCGCCGATGAGGCACGCCTGATCTGGCAGGCACAGGGGTTGAAAGGTTCGCTGGTCTTAACCACCAGTGTCAATGCGGTGGTGGCCAAAAAAGGCTCCCTGGCCTACGATGCTAGCAAAGCCGCGGCCAGCCATCTGGTGCGCGAATTGGCCGTTGAACTGGCGCCGTTGGTGCGCGTCAATGGATTGGCGCCGGCCACCGTGGTCGAAGGCAGCAGCATGTTCCCGCGCGACCGCGTGATCAGCTCGTTGATCAAATACGAAATCCCGTTTGATGCCGAGGAAGCGACCGAAATCTTACGCCAAAAACTGGCCCATTTCTACGCCCAGCGCACCCTAACCAAGTCGCCCATCCGCCTGGATGACCAGGCCGAAGCCGCTTATCTGCTGGCTAGTGAACGTTTGAGCAAAACTACCGGCCAAATCATCAGCGTGGATGGCGGTTTACACGAGGCATTTTTGCGTTAAGTGAGCAGCTAAAAACAACCGCCCAATTTGTCACCCTGTAAGGGTCTCGTGTCTAGGAGAGTAGAGACCCTTACAGGGTGACAAGCGAGAACTGCCTCACTGTCCCACCGCACTTTCCTCCCTACGCTCTCGCAGGGCGATAAAATAAGCCAGTGCCTCTGGGTTGCGCATGGCGCCCGGTG
>JBBRVA010000395.1:0-7478 GCA_038247295.1 Caldilineales bacterium
CCGTTACGATGGCCGTTTTGGCTTGACTGCATAAGATTTCTCCTTTATTAAGATGGGGATCGATGAAAAAAGCCGATTAGCATCCAATCGCAAAGAACAAAAAAACCCTTCCCAGTTGGGAAGGGTCTACAGTGACCGTAAGCAGTGCATGCACTGGGCCGGTTAAGCCTCTCCAACCAGTAATCGCCGCTGGCGAATAAGTACTACGACCAGAAGCTCGCTAAGAATGCTAATTACTACGACTAGGTTGGAGATTAAAGCCCGATCTTGCATGTTTCTACCCGCCGAATCAAATTATCTATCAGCTCAAATTATCTATCAGATTGGTGCACATGATTTCAAGTTGTGGTCTGGTTCGATATCTATTTCGATATCTATGGTAACACTTTGCACAACCCAAATAGAGCAAGTTGCCTCATGTAGAGAACAGTATAACGAAGGTAACGAAGCTTGTCAACTGTCTAAATAGAGAATTGGCAGTAATATCGAGTCGCTAACTCATTGCATCCACCATCCAATCGCCACCCCGTTACGCACATTTACCCTTACACATTAATTTCGATTGTGTAAGAAAGGGTCAGCACTTTGTAACGCCTTTTCTCTGTAAAGTGGACTTATACTAGGGTTAGCATATACCACACAGCACTTCATCGATCGATGCCATGACAGTTGCCACTTCCATTTTAAGTTGCAGGCTGGCAGCGTTCAATCAAGCCTGGCAATTCGATGATCGGTGCTAACAATAACTTTTTATCTATTATTTAAATAAGCATGGTTTTAAGGGAATATAGGCATGAAATCTAGTAGAGAAAGCTGTAAAGACAGTAGTGTAGGAATCATGGCAGGTCATCGATGGCGTATGCCCTCCCATGCCGGTCTTTATCTATTAGTTATAGCCAGTCTAATGGTCAGCACACTGTTGCCCATCAACGTGGTACAGGCAGCAGGCGTCATCAGTGGCGTCGTCTTCCATGATCTAAACACAAATGGCGCCTTGGATGGCAGCAATGAAACGGGCATTGCCAATGTGACGGTGACGGCCTACGCTGCGGCAGGTGCAGTGCAAGGCAGCATCACGACCGGGGTTGATGGCGCATATCAGTTGGCTGCCGATGGCGCAGGCCCTTACCGCATCGAGTTCACTAATTTTCCGGTCGGGCTGAAAACAGGGCCGGCAGGTGCGCAATCGGGCACCAGTGTGCAATTTGTGGCCGGTGATAGCGCCAGCAATATCAATCTGGGTTTGAGCAATCCAGCCGATTATTGCCAAAACAACCCAAATGTGGCGGTCAATTGTTTTGTCTTGGGTGATCCGCTCACGCCGGCCCAGAATGGGTTGCTTTCGGCCAGCAGTGGCGAAACTGTGATCCACTTTCCGTACAACGCCAGCGGCGAGACGGACCAAAGCACAACCCTGGCTTTTGCCAACCAAACCGGCGCCGCCACTTGGGGTATGGCTTATCAACGTTCAACACGGACTATTTTTGTGGCGGCCAGTCAACGCCGGCACAGCGGCTATGGTCCGCTCGGCACAGGCGGTCTCTACACGATCAACCTTAATGGCAACCTTAGCGGCACCGCGCCGCTAGTGAGCAATTTTATCAGCCTAGATGGGTTGGCTGGCGTGAGCACTGGAGCCGATCCGCACAGCGGTTTGCCCGGCTGTCGCCAAGCAGATGTCGGCTGCAACAGTATCGATGCTGCCTCGTTTGACGCCGTGGGCAAGGTTTCGTTGGGCGATATTGACTTTTCCGAAGATGAGCAAACCCTGTGGGCTGTGAATCTAAATCAACGCACACTATTAGAAATTGCGATTGGCAACCCGCCGCAACTGCCCACAGCAACGGCGATTAAATCCCATCCACTGCTGGGCAACGGCGCTCCCTCTTGCACCAATGGCCAATTTCGGCCCTGGGGTTTAAAGATCCGCAACGGCTTGGTCTATGTCGGTGGTGTCTGCTCGGCAGAAGCGAATGGCACAGCCGCAGACCTGGACGCCTATATCCTAGCGTTTGATCCAACCAATGCCGCGGCTGGCTTTTCCACAGTGCTAACCTTCGGTTTGGATTACGCCAAAGGTTGTGCATGGAATCAAGCTGCTCCTAGTGCCCACGGCTGCGTTTGGAATCCCTGGCTTTCCACCTGGCCCAATTCATTTCCGCTGCAAGGCGGCGATCATTACTCCTGGCCGCAGCCGATTCTTTCGGACATCGAGTTTGATAGTGATGGCTCGCTGATCTTAGGCTTTGCCGACCGCTGGTTTCTGCAAGGCGGCAATCCTCAACCACCCGCCACTGCAGGTGATCCCACCAGCCATGTCGTGCACGTGATCAATGGTGGCGATATTCTACGCGCCTGCAATGTCAACGGGACGTTTGTACTCCAAGGCAATGGCGGCTGCCCCAGTAAAAGCGACAACAGCCAAGGACCGGGCGGTGGTGAGTTCTATTTTCAGGATAATGCCCCCACTGGCTTCACGCAAACAAGTGAAAATAGCCAGGGTGGTCTAGCCTTGTTGCCCGGCGCCGATGAAGTGATGACGACGGCGATCGAACCATTTAATAGCAGTGACGATGCCGGCGTCGTCTGGCACAACAACAAGACCGGGGCGCGCAACGACGCCTATCGGGTCTACACATTTGATCACATGGCCAGCAAGTCGCTTGGCCTGGGCGATCTGGAAATTTTGTGCGACGCGGCCCCGATCGAGATCGGCAATCGCATTTGGCAAGATAGTAATAGCAACGGCATTCAAGATCCTGGTGAAGCCGGTATCAACGGCGTAACCGTCGAATTAACACGTAACGAGGTCCTGGTAGGCGTCACGACTACGGCCAATGATGGTCAGTACTACTTCAACGATAGCAACGTCAACCTGAATGGCGCCACTGGCATTGTCCCTGGCACCGGCACATCGGGCAGCCATTCAGAATATGCGATCCGCATTCCTAGGGTTGTTGGCACTAGCCAGCAGGTAGCATTAGCCAACTTGCAGTTGACAGAAACCAACGATGCAAGCCCATCGCCCAGCGGTTCAGACTTGAACGACTCGGATGGCGTTATCAATGGCGAGGATGCGATCTTTGCCATTCCAGCGGGCGATCTACAAAGCGCTGGCGATAACAATCACACATATGATTTTGGTTTTACCAACTTGATAGTGCCGGTTGGGCTGGTCAACTTGGGCAATCTTGTCTGGCACGATGTTAACAATAATGGTCACAAGGAGAGTGGTGAGTTGGGCATTTCGGGTGTCGAGTTACGGCTATTTAAGGCCGGCGATGATCCACTAACTGCGCTCCCTATCCAGACGACTACATCCAACGGCAATGGCGCTTACAAGTTCATCGACTTAGCGCCCGGTGATTACTTTGTTTACATTCCCCAGCCACCTGCGCCATATCCGATCAGCAGTGATCTAACCATCATCACAGACAATCAGATAGATAGCGATGACAATGGCCAGCAAAGTGGCGTGGGCAATCCAGTAAGCAGCCCAGTGATCAACCTGACCTTCGCAGCAGAACCAGATACACTAGTCGACGGTAACAATACCAATGGTGATCTCACCATCGATTTTGGTTTCTATGCCCCGTTGCAAGTGGGTGATTTTGTCTGGTATGATTTGAACCAGGACGGCAAACAGGCCACTGACGAACCCGGTGTACCCAACGTCAAGGTAACACTTTTCAATGCCAACACGGGCGTTGCCGTCACTACGGATGCAAGCGGTAATCCTGTGTCGCCCCAGACCACCGATCAGGATGGCAAGTATCTCTTTAGCAATTTATCGACCGGCAACTACTACGTAATCTTTGATCTAACGACATTGCCAACTGGCTTTGCGCCTACCTTTCAGAACGCGCTTGGCGTAGCCGATAACCAAGATAGCGACGGGGATCCGACCACGGGCCAAAGCGATGTGACCGGCCCATTGGGCAGCGGCGCTAAAAACTTGACCCTGGACTTGGGCATCACGATGCTCGACCCCAATGCCGTGCGCATCGGTGACCTTGTCTGGGATGATCTAAATGCAAATGGCATTCAAGAAGCGGGTGAACCAGGCATTGCCAATGTACGTGTTACTCTATTCCGCAGCGATGGCTCATCCACCGGTTTAACCACGCAAACCAGTGCCAATGGACGCTATCTTTTCCCAAACTTGCCGCCGGCTAATTACATTGTCGTCTTCGACCGCAGCACGCTACCGGCTGGCTACGTGATCAGCCCGCACAATGCGGGCAACAATGATGTGATCGACTCTGACGCCGATCCGAGCAGCGGCGAAACTGCGGCTACGGGTCCGCTGGCCGGGGGGCAACAGGATCTGACGCTCGATATGGGCATCTTTGGGCCGGCCAGCCTGGGCGACCGGGTCTGGTTGGATGTGAATACAAATGGTGTTCAGGATGAGGGTGAACCAGGCGTCCAAACGGTGACAGTAACGTTGTTGGACAGCCAGGGTAATCCATTGTCAACAACCATGACAGATGAGGACGGTCTATACCACTTCGTTGGCTTACGCCCAAGCAGTTATTCATTGCTCTTTACCCTGCCAAACGGTCTAGCCTTCACCCAACCGAACCAAGCTGACAATCCGGTGCTAGATTCGGATGCCGATCCAGCAACAGGCCGCACAATTGTCACAACGCTTGTCAGTAGAGAAAATGACTTGACGTGGGATGCCGGTTTGATCCCCACAAACATGGCCGCGCTGGGTGGCCACACCTGGAACGATGGCATTGCCGACCTCGCCGACGGTGAACGAACACCAGATGAAAAACTGTTGACTGGCGTAACGGTGCGCTTGTTAGATGCGAATGGCACAGAGGTAAAACGGACGCTTACCGATGCGAACGGCTTCTACATCTTTGACCCACTACCGCCGGGCAATTATGCACTCTCATTTGTTATGCCAGACGGGTTTAGTACTTTTACGATTACCCACAATGGCAACAATAACAGCGATGCGGACCCAATCACCGGCCAAACTGTGTTGACCAGCCTGGAGGCAGGGGAACGTGACCTGACCTGGGATGCCGGCTTTGTCTTATTTCCCACGGGCATGGATGAAGACAATGAGCCAAAGAGCAGTATAATTTTCCTGCCGTTGGTTGCAAAGTAACGTAGATCCAACTGGGTTTGCAACATAGAAGAGAGGATAAGCAGCATTTGCTTGTCCTCTCTTCTATACCCACTATGTCATTTACCGTTATATCATTATTGGCTGGGTGGCCTCTGCAATTCAGGTTAATTTATAACACCATTTTCCACAGACATTGGTTTCCAAGGTAAGCAGACAGTAAACCGGCTCCCGATATCAGGTTTACTTTCCACCATAATCTGACCACCCTGCATATCAACAATCCGTTTGACAATAGCCAACCCTAACCCACTGCCGCCAAACTTGCGCGTAAGGCCAGAATCTAACTGGACAAAGGGCTGAAAGAGCAATTCTTGGTCTGTCGGTGCGATGCCAATGCCTGTATCCCACACCGTCAACTCGACTAACTGCTGATCGGTACGACCAATGACTTGTAAACCGATACGGCTAGCTTCCGGCGTAAATTTGATCGCATTATCCAGTAGGTTAACCAACACTTGCTTCAAACGCCGTTCATCAGCCAGCAAACCGATAACAGCATCATCATAATCGAAGCTAATTTGAATCTGTTTGCGAATCGCTTGCTCACTAACCAATTCCAGGCTCGCCTGGCAAAGCGGTTTAAGGATCACTGGCGACATTTGCAACTCCAGCGCGCCCGCCTCAATCTTGGCCAAATCGAGTACATCATTAATCAGGTGGAGCAGATGCTGTCCACTGCGCAGGATGCTCTGGCTGGCTTTCAACTGTCGAGGTGTTAGTTCACCATAGATCTCCAGTTGGAGTGCTTCTGTTAGATTCAGAATGGCAGTCAATGGTGTACGCAATTCGTGGCTAACTGTTGCCAAAAATTCATCTTTCAGGCGCGACGCGCGGATGAGTTCTAGATTGGCCGCGCTTAGTTCAGCAGTACGCTCGGCCACGCGTTTAGCCAACTGAGCACGTTCTTCTTCTAGTTCTTGTGTGCGGGTAGCGACACGGACCTCCAGATCATCATTTAAGGCCGCATTTTCTATTGCAACAGCAATTTGATTAGCAAAAAGTACCAAAGGCGGTAAATTTTCCGCACTAAATCGGTTGCGAATCGTACGATTTTCGACATAGATCGCCCCAATTATGTTGCCACGCGCAATGAGTGGCACGCACATCACCGAACGTAGCTTCAGAAAATTGACACTATGGGATTGATCAAAGTGGGGATCATTCATTGCATCACGCAAGATTAACGGCGTGCGCTGGGCCAATGTTTGGGCTAAGACGGCCCGGCTAATCTGGTCATCGGCCTGTTCTACTACTGTCCCATTGTAATGACGCGCGACGCGAAAATCGAGGGAACCATCAGGCTGTAAGAGCACAAGATAGCCGCGCTCGGCGCCGACTAGATCCAGTGCTTCGACAATGACATGGTTGAGTAAAGGTGTCAATGCACGCGTCTCGGCTAGGCGCCGACTGACGTCGAGAATATGTTCTAAAAGTTCCAGGTTCATAAGTGCTCTGTAGAGTAACGGTGACCAAGGCAACAATGATGGCTACAATAATAACGGACCGCGAAAAATAGACGTTAAACGAATCCCACTATTGTTACTAATATTGCAAAAGGTAATGAACCATCGTTTAGTCTGTCGTCTGGTCAATCACCTATGATCCATCATTTATTATACATGACCCAAGGCAGAACTGTAAGCACAGTTAGCTTACAAATCGCTGTGAAAATCAAGCCCTGAATGTTTAACCCTCTAATAGTTTGACACAGCACTCAGCAAGTTCTATAATGACATAGTTTGGGATTGATCATCTACCCATTTTCGTTGCACCCGTTTTGTCAGCTTGTTACAATATCACTTAGCCAGTGTAAGTTCATTTGGTCTATTTGCTCAGCAACCTGACTAGTAGCTAACAGATAATTTAGCAGACAGATCTATAGGCGAACTATGCGCAATAACACAATAACGTTGGTTTTGATTCTTTTATTAGTTTTAGTGGCGCTCTACATTGTGTTGCCGGTAGACCACCCTGCCTGGTTGGAACGTTCGCGCTCTGCAGACCCGAATGTCCAGCGCGAATTTCTAGACTTAAGGCTGGGGTTGGATTTACGGGGTGGCACCCAAGTGCTCTTAGAGGCCGATCTGCCGGAGGGTCAGGCCATCCCCGAAGGTGCGATTGAGGCGGCCAAGACGATCGTCGAGAACCGAGTTAACGGCTTGGGCGTAGCCGAAGCCGTTGTGCAAGTCCAGGGCGAAAATCGCATTATTGTCGAACTACCCGGTGTTAGCAACCCCGACCAAGCGGTTGAGACGCTGCGCTCTACCGGCCAGTTGGAATTTGTCGACCCGGCGGGTACCCAGTTGGGTAAAGACATGGTGATCAATACAAC
>JBBRVA010000396.1:0-7461 GCA_038247295.1 Caldilineales bacterium
GCCCAGCAGAAATTTTAACTGTATCCGGTGAAATACGCGCCGGTGGCACCGATCTCCAGGCACGGCGGCGCACGGGGATTGCCAGCGGCCCCCTCGTCGACATTAGTGCTGTCGCCGGGTTAGATCAGATCATATGGGACGCTACGGGTGGGCTGCGGATCGGCGCGCTGGTTAAGATCGACACGCTGGCCAGGCATGCCACGATTCGGCAACATTATCCCGGTCTGGCGCTGGCCGCGGCTGGTCTGGCCACGCCCCAAATCCGCCTGATGGGGACTGTGGGTGGGAATCTGTTGCAACGAACGCGCTGTTGGTATTTTCGCCATCCAGCTTTCGCCTGCTTCAAAAAAGGCGGTAATACTTGTCCGGCGCGCACGGGCCATCACGAATTTGGTGTCTGTTTTGATCGGGGGCCATGCGTGCATCCACACCCGTCCACACTGGGCATGGCGCTGCTGGCCTATGATGCACAGGTGGAAGTACAGGGCTCGGCCTTGCGATCGGTGGCCGAGCTGTACGGTGACGGCTCGGATCCGCAGCGCGATCACTTGCTTGGTGAACACGAATTGCTCACCGCGATTCGCTTGCCCGCGCCCGCGCCCGGTGAACGTGCTGCCTATTTTCGCAGCATTAGTCGGGCCGAGGCCGAGTGGCCGCTCGTCGAGGCGCTGGTACGGTTGGTGTTGGATGACAACAATCTGATTCAACTGGCACGCGTGAGTGTGGGCGGTGTGGCGAACATTCCGCTTCGTTTGCCACAGGTGGAAGCGGCCCTGGTCGGCCAGGCGGCCACAGCGGTGATTTGTGCACAAGCGGCAGAGCTGGCGGCAGTCGGGGCGAATCCATTGCCGCAAACCGTGTATAAAGTAAAACTGCTGGTGGGCACCGTGTTGGAGACGCTAGAGCGCGCCATCAATATGTAAAGCGATTTTTCAAATCGCCGTTTGAAAAATCGCTCTACAGGTTATTTTCTGACCCGAAAAACGAGTTCGCTGGCAAAGTCGAAGCGCTCAATTTGCCACGGTTTATCAGCGACAAGTGCCCGAAAATGGAACTCATAGTTTGCCGCCATGCCCTTGTTGCGCCCACCCAGGCTTTGCGCTGGGAAGGAAACGAGCAGGATCGGGGCTTGGATCGCATCGAGCAAGCGCCGGCCAATCTGCTTATCGGCTTGCTCCAAACAGGGAATTGCCTTTAAGAGCAAGGCGACATCAACCGCCTGGGTTGGGCAAGCTTGTAGCAGATCGCAGGCAAATGCTGCGCCTGGCACACCGATGGTGGTAAAAAAGCCGTTCAGAAAATCGATCTGATCTTGGTAAATGTCACAGGCATAATAGGTGGCAGCTTGAGTTAGCGGCATCCAGGGCCGCGTCAATGGGTTGAGACCACAGGCCAGATCGAGAATCGACGTGATCGGCGGCAGATCGGCCAGCAGCGTGGGGTAGAAGTGGTCCAGAATGGGCAGTCGCTCGCGGGTAGAGGCATGATGGGCCATGATTTCGGCGCAGAGCGGGCGCACGGTTTGACCGTCGACTGTTTGCTTTTGTAGCTTATCTAACCAAGCGGCGTACTCCATTTTGCTGGCCAGATAGGCGCCGGCGATTTGATGCAGCTTGTTCTTGGTCGCTTTGACCGCTTCTTTCAGGTTGCGTCGTTTCGTTAGTTCTTGCGCGCCGATCGTGCGTACCAGATCGCGTGTCACACGTTGGTATTTGCTGCTTGTTAAGACGCTTTGCACCAATTGGTCCAGGTCTGGTGAAACTAAGTTGTGAGTAGGAGAAGGCATAGTCCGCCGCAAGGGTAAACGATTTGAAAAATCGTTGTACATTATGCTTCCAGGCGTAGCCGATCCATCAATTGCACCATAAAGCGCAAATTGTGAATCGTCGCCAGGCGCATAAAGGTCGCATCGTTGCTTTTATATAGGTGGTGTAGATAGCCGCGTGAGTAATTTTGACACGTAAGACAGTCGCAAAATTCTGAAATTGGTTCACTGGCCTTAATGTGCTTGTCATCGGTGACATAGAGAAAACGAAACCAGCCCTTTTGATCGCCCGTGGGGCGGCTGCTGGCATCGGTAAAAAGATAGAGCCGGCCACGGCGCGCATCACGCGTGGGCAGCGCCGAGTCGAACGTCGCATAGCCCATGCGGTGGCAAGCGGCAATGCTAACCGGATGGCCAACGCCCAAGGCGTGCATCGGGAACTGGGTGGGGATCAATGCGCGCGTGTAAGCCAACATCTCGGCTACCAATTCGCCTTCGTTGTCCAGCGGCCAGCCACCGTAGCCAAAACCGTCAAAGCCCATCTCCAACAATGCGTCGGCGCACTCGCCGCGCAATTCACGCGATCCGCCCCCTTGCACCACGCCGAAGAGCAAGGGACGCTCTGCTTCGCTCAGCTTTTTGTCTTTGATCAAGCGTTGAAATTCATCTTTGCAACGCGCGGCCCAGGCGATGGTGCGGCGCACCGACTGGCGCTGCGTTTCTGGTGGGTCATCAACATGTGTGCAGTCATCCAGACACATGACCACATCGGCGCCATAACTTACCTGGAGTTGGACACATTTTTCCGGCGTTAGTTGATATTTACGCTCGGCGCCGTCTGGTTTGAAGACAATGCCATCGTCGGTCAACTTACCATACTTGGCGTTCTGGCGGATCAGCGAATAGGCCTGGAAGCCGCCCGAGTCGGTGATGATCGGATAGGGCCAGCCGCTCATTTTGTGCAGCCCACCCAGGGCTTGCACGGTCGATGAACCGGGGTGTTGCATCAGGTGAAAGATATTCATCACAACAGCCTGGATGCCGCACAGGTGGACATCGATACTGTCCACAGCACGCACAACGCCCAACGTGGCGTCGGGCAAGAAGACGGGTAACGTTAATTGGCCATGGGGCAAGGTGAGGGTTGAATGAAGCGTTTGATCTTGCGTCATGGGGGCTAGGGTAACAAATCGGCAACGGCGATTGAGCGGTTGGGGTGCGAAATGGGGGCAAACGACTCATCTGCTCGATAAACGGCATGCTGCTCATAATCATCACCGGCCGGATTATGGTAGACATCCAGACAGTAGTCGCTCAGATTGACAATCCAATATTCGGGAATGCCAGCCTGGGCATAGCGCGGGCGTTTGCGGGTCATATCATGTGTCAGCGATGAATCTGCCACTTCGACGACTAAAAGGGCGGTTCTTGGGTGTGCATCGCGATAATCGCGTAAGCGACCGCGTACGACGGCAACATCTGGTTCGGGCAGCGAACGTACATCAATCGCCAAGGGCATTTGCACGCGTACATCATATCCGCGTCTATAAATTCCTCGCAGCACTTCCTCGACAAGCCGGATACACGTTGCGTGCCAACTACTTTGTGGCGTCATCTGATAGATCTCTCCGTCGAGTAATTCAAGTCTTTCCTCCGGATCAAAGATGCCGGTTGACGCCAGTTGCTCGAATTCCTCGCGGGTCCAGCGGTATAGTTGAACGGTGGGCGCAGTCATCGACTCACCTCCTAATAATCATTTTTCAAAACGCGCCGCAGTTCACGCTCACTATCGCGCTTGGCGATGGTGTCGCGCTTGTCGTGCTGTTGTTTGCCGCGCACTAGTGCGATCTCTACCTTGGCCCGGCTCCGCTCATCAATGTAGATTTTTAGGGGCACAATTGTCCAGTTGCGCTGCGTAGCCTCGGCATGTAACTGGCGAATTTCTGATTTGTGCAACAAAAGTTTGCGTGGGCGCACTTCGAGATGATTATTGCGATTACCCTGTTCGTATTGGGCGATATGCACATTCATCAACTGCGCTTCGCCGTCACGCACTAGCACAAAGCCATCCTGCAAACTGGCGCGCCCCTTGCGCAACGACTTGATCTCGGTGCCCGTGAGAACAATACCGGCATCGTACGTTTCTTCGATAAAATATTCGTGATGGGCCTTGCGGTTGGAGGCCACGACGCGTGGGCCGGTTTTTACCGCGTTGGTTGCTGCTTTCGCCATTGTTTCGTCTGCTCTATTTTGGGTAATTGGTAAGTAGTAATTGGTAAGTAGTAATTGGTAATTGAGGAGTCACACCAGTACTTACCAGTTACTACTTACCAATTACTTTTCCTGCTTCGTCAAATACTCCACCGCCGCGTCCAACTGCGGATCTTTGCCGGTATCACGCGCCGCTTCGGGTAGCTCTACCACTTGATCCGGCTCCAGACCGGTGCCGTCAATGGTGCGATCTTTGGGGGTGTACCAGCGTGCAATCGTCACCCGCATAATCGAGCCATCGCTGAGCGTGTGCGGCAATTGGACACTGCCTTTGCCATAGGTGGTCGTGCCAAGCAGCGGGGCGCGTCCGCTATCTTGCAGGGCGCCGGCCACGATTTCGCTGGCGCTGGCGCTGCCTTCGTTGACCAGCACAACCATTGGGATTTCTTCAGCAACGGCGCTTTCGCTTGTCTGATAGGTCTCGGTTTTGCCGTCACTAAAGCGCTCGAGCAAAACTGTTTGGTCCTCAATGAAGACATTGGCTACTTTCACCGCTTCGCGCAAGAGGCCACCAGAATTGCCGCGCAGATCAAAGATCAACGCTTTCGGATTACGGCTCATCGCATCTTCGACGGCCTGGCGCACCAACTGACCGGCATTCTGGTTGAAGGTGAAAAGGCGCACATAGGCAATCTCACCACTTTCCCCGTAAGTGTTGGTGCTAATCGTCGGTGTTTCGATGCGGTCGCGCACCACTTCGATCTCTTCTGTATCCGTGAGATCCGTAGCATCTTTGTGCCGAATGGTCAAAATAACCGTCGTGTCCTTGGGCCCACGAATCTTAGCAACGGCATCGTTGAGGCTGGTGCCGATTACACTTTCCCCGTCAACCGCCAGCACCAAATCGCCGCGCCGTAAACCCGCCTTCCAGGCCGGTTGGTTCTCAAAAGGCTCACTGATCTCCAACGTATCGGCTTCTTCATTCCACTCGACGCGGGCGCCAATGCCTTCAAAGGTGCCTTCGATGTTGGTACGGAAAAAATCAGCTTCCTGGGGGGTCAGAAAAGAGGTATTGGGATCATCCAAGTTATTAATCACGCCGCGGATCGCGTCGTAGGTAGCCGTGTCTGCATCTGGCACCGCGCCATAGAAGTCGCGATAGACCAGATCCAGCGCTTCCCAGAAGAGATCAAACTTTGGCTCCAGCGCGGCGCGTGCACTGGCCGGTCGTCCATTGGCCGTCGCATTAGCGGGTGCGGCCGCCCATAGTGGTGCGCCCATTTGCCAGCCACGGGTACCGAAACCTAACCCAAAGCCAGCCCAAAAAGTGAGTGTGAGCACCAATAGAATGCCACAACCGAGCATGATTGGTTGGAATGGGATGGTTGTTGAAGATTTTTTTTCTTGTTCTTGATTCATATGAATAGAAAGTTTGGTAATAGGTAACTGCTCTGGTGCGTGGCCCTGACGAAGCGTAGATCGCTGTTTGAGCCAGTGCTGCGCACCGCCGACTTGATTATTTTTGGAGTTCGGCAATCGCTTGTGCCAACGGGTCTTCCTCTGGCTGCACAATGACATCCGGTGTGAGACCCTGGCCAGAGATCTGATGGCGATTGGGCGTAAACCATTGGGCGTTGGTGACGTGCAAACTGCTTTGGTCGTTCAATTCGTGGACCAATTGGACGCTGCCCTTGCCAAACGTTTTGACGCCAACCAGGGTGGCGCGCTCATTGTCTTGCATGGCGCCGGCCACAATTTCACTGGCGCTCGCCGAGGCGCCATCTACAATCACCACCAAAGGCGCTTTTTTGCTTTCATCGCCACGGGCGGCCTCAAAGCGCTTTTCCGTACCGTCGGCCCGCTCTTCGATCAATACCAGGCCGCCATCCAACCACAAATCCGCCGTTTGTACAGCAGAGTCGACCAGACCGCCTGGATTGCCACGCAAATCCCAAATAAATTCCTTCGCGCCGGCTGCCTTTAATTCTTGGATTGCCCTTTTCATTTCAGCCGGGCTACGTTCGCTGAAAATTGTATGTTTGATATAGCCAATCCGGGCTGTATCCTCATTGTCGTCCAGCAGACGCCATTCCACACTGGCGGTCTGAATTTCGGTCAACACGACGTGGATGGTTAACTCGGTGGCCGATCCAGGGGTATCCCCTTGCCGCCGCACCACGAGCGCTACCTTGGTGCCAACTTCGCCGCGCACCAGCGCTTCGACCTCATTGTCCGACATTTCTGGCGTCACTTCTTTGTCGTCGATCAGCAAGATCAGATCGTTGTCGAGCACGCCGGCTTGGTCGGCTGGCTGGTCTGGGATAGGATGCAAGACAAAGCCATCGGTTGTTCGCTCAATCTGTGCGCCAATCCCGCCGAAGCTGCCGCGCAAATTGTCGGTATCCAGTTCGTGTGGTTGTGGCTCGACGAAGACTGTGTATGGGTCATCGTAGGCATTGACCAAGCCTTGAATGGCCCCGTAGACGCGTTTAACCCCAACCGGCTTTCGGCCATAAAAATCGCGTTCCAATATCTGCCAGGCTTGCCAGTAGATATCCATATTTTCGGGATCGGCAGTGGTCGCCAAAGCTTCTGCCGTCGCCGGTTTGCCAAGCGAATTCACGAGGGGATAGCTAGCATAGCCGACGCCAAAGGCCAGACAAAGCCCACATAATATAGCCAAAAGGGAAGCAAGTTTATGTGCTGACATTATTTCGTCATTGTACCACAACTCTGGTTGGATCCGCATCAACGATTAGCAGTGGACAAACGATTGGGGTGGCACTTGGCGTTTGGCAGTACTTTTGGGATAATGGTAAGAGTAAGGACAGAGATTAGAGATTGGGAATTAGGCGATTAATCTCCAATCTTTAATCTCCAATACTAAAGCCTATATGTGACCTTTTATTATGTTATCACTTTATGGCCCGTCGCCCTGATTTGACCATCAACGAGGCAACTGTGTCACCACCTGAACCCTCTAAAATCCAACAGTTGCGTAGCCTGGTGTCAACCCCCGATGAGCAGGGGCGTTTTGCTATTACCTTGCTCAACGCGCGCCATGGCATAGAAGTTGTGTTGGCCGCGCTCCAGGTATTGACAAAAAAACCGCTGGCCGATGCCCGTCCGGCGTTGCTGGCCTTATTCGCCTATTATACGGCGCGCGGCGAGACACGCGACCCTTCCGCATTTCTGCGCGCCACGATTATGCGCGCCCTGCGCCCCGTCGTGCAACCCGCGGATGCAGATCTGTTGGCGCAGGCAACCGCGACTACTGTCTTTCCGCCACCGACCTTTAAGGAAGAAGGTGCGCTGCTGCGGTCGGCGGCGCTGCTCGCATTGGCTGAAGTAGATGAAAACCTGGCACGCTATCATGCGGTGCGCCTCCTGGCCAACCAGTACACCGACCCGATGTCCGGCGAACCAGCGCTGATCGCCGCCCGCCTGTTGGCGGCCTATGAAGAAGTGTTGCCCCTCTACTTTTA
>JBBRVA010000397.1:0-7430 GCA_038247295.1 Caldilineales bacterium
CACAACACCGACGCCAACGCCAACCGCGACTTTGGCGCCTGGCAGTGCACAATTAACCGTATCTAACACCGACTTTCTCTTCACGGATACCGACAGCGATGACCATGTCTCGGCTGGCGACACCTTGCTCTATGCAATTTCAATCCAGAATATAGGGGATGGCACCGCCCTACAAGTCCGCCTGGAAGACGAACCAGACTCGAATACAACGTTGATCACGGGCAGCGTGCGTACCAATAAAGGCAGTGTGACGGAAGGTAATGCGCCCGGCGACAAACGCGTTGTCATTGCAATTGATCGATTGGAAAGCGGCGCTAGCGCGACCATGAGCCTGCAAGTGACAATTAATCAACCAATCAGTGTAGCGGAATTGCACAATCAAGCCCGTATTACGTTCATCCAAAGTGAAAACCCTGGTGGCCAGGCAACCGTGATGTCGGATGACCCAGATACGCTGGCGCTATCTGACGCAACGATCACAGGGATCGATGCGAATCTGATGCAGGCGACGAAACTCTTCTTGCCGCTGGTTCAAAACACGGGTAATCGCTAATCATCAACCATTTTTGTTGCGGCTTATTACCAATGAGGCTGCTGTGACTTCTTCACGACCGTACCAACCAGAGAATGACCTGGCGCTTTTACACGCATTTTTAGTAAAACTGCATGCCGAAGACCCCAATCCTTACTGCGCCATGCACGTCGGTGATCTGATCTGGCGGCTCTTTATGCACAACTTTGCTAACCCAACAGAAAATGTTCGCCTTTGGCTGGACGATCATAACAATCTGATCGGGTTTGCTTGGTTTTACCCGCCCAACGCCGTCGAAATGGTCATTACACCATCCTTGCGCAAGACCGGTCCGCTAGAAGCAGCAATGACCGCATGGGCAGTAGAACGCATCCAAACCGCCGAGCAGCCAGCCACCTACTTGATCACCGACGCCCAGGTGGAAGATGAAAGCCGGGTAGCCTGCATAACCGGCCTCGGCTTCCAGCAACAAACGAATCACTTTGTAGAGCTGGTGCGCGAGTTGACGGAGATGCCGATGGCATTTCCACTAGCCAGCGGCTATCATATCCACGCCGTTACGAATCCAGCCCACTTTGAAGCGCGCGTGAATCTTCATCGCAATGTATGGCACCCTTCACGAGTCACACTGGATGCCTACCAGCGCATGCGTGGGATTCCTGGCTACGATCCAGAATTGGATCTGGTGGTGGAAGCGGCGGATGGTACGCTGGCGGCCTATTGCATCTGCTGGCTGGATCAAGCAAACCGCTTAGGGCTTTTTGAGCCAGTAGGCACAGAGCAAGCCTTTCGCCAACAAGGGTTGGGCAAGGCCGTGATCGGTGAAGGCTTGCGGCGTCTCTATGTGCGCGGCGCACGCACCGCCCTCGTCGGCTCGTATGGCACGAATCAAGCTGCTGTACGGCTTTACGAATCGGCCGGTTTTCAAGTGCGTCACCATAGTTATGATTTTAGAAAAGAGATTGGGTGATTGGGTATTCGGTATAGGGTATTAACAAACGTACGTTTAATATCTACTGCCCACTCGCCAATTACTAAAGCTCTAATCCCTTCCCAAACTTGCTCCTAATCCATAAAGCAGGTATAATTATCCTTCGCATGGAGAGGTCGCATAGTTTGGCCTAGTGCGCGGGCCTGGAAAGCTCGTAACCGCAAGGTTCGTGGGTTCAAATCCCACCCTCTCCGCTGTAAGCGGTAAGTGGTCAATGACCGGTGAAGTTACCCGTTACTGACTGATTACCAATTACTTTCATAGTTCGTGTGTTTTCATCGCTTCGCCAGGTGCTGGGTCCTGTGCAGCAGAACACTGTAAACCCCGCCAGGGCCGGAAGGCAGCAACGGTACGCAGACCGTTCTGGGTGACATGGGAGTGCCTGGTATGCTGGCGAAGCGATGAAAGCACACGAATTTTTTTGCCAAAAACCCGTTGGCATTCGATTAGGTTGAACGCAACCTTATAGATAAAACCCTTAAAAGTCGCACAATCGCTCTCGTGTACAGATGGCATGATCGGTGCGCCTTTTAAATGGTTTGTCCATTAGAACAACGGCCGATTATACCTGTGGAGCACTGGAGTCATGACCTCAAAAATTTACCTCGTTCGCCATGCGACGCCAGATTGGAGCCGCACCGACATTCGTTACGATATTCCACCCGGTCCGCCACTGACATCCCACGGGGAAGCAGAGGCAACGCGGCTCGGTGAATTTTTGCGTGACACCGCTGCCCACAAAATTTATGCCAGCCCGCTCGAACGCACGCAACGTACAGCCCAAATTGCTGGCGAAATTGCCGGCCTGCCGGTGCTGGAAGAGCTTGCGATTGCTGAATGGCAGCGCGGCGAAAACGATGCGACCGTGCTGGAGCGACTGTTAGCCTTTTGGGAGTCGATTGCTGACGAGAGCAGCGCAACTGGCCCCGTGGTCGTGGTTTCGCATGGTGGACCCATTCGGCTTTTGTTGGCCCACCTAAAGTTGGACGACGCTGAAATCAACTTTTATCGCAAACAATTTGACCGTGACAACCCATTGCCACCGGCGGGCGTCTGGTTGGCCAGCCGTGCCGAAGGCGATGATCGCTGGCATTTACAACTGGTCTTTACCCCGCAGCCACACCAAGCCTATACAGCACCGGTGGTCTACGTGTAAAGCATCCGGGGCGTTGGCGCCAGAGCACAGTTGATCGTCTACCGTCTACTGCCCATTTCAGAGCCACTAAAATGACCAAAGCGACTCATTTTTTCGACAAGCTCACCCAGGCCATCACGCACAATGCCAGCCTGCTCTGTATCGGGTTGGATCCAAGCCCGGACCAAATTCCCACCCGCTATCGCCGTGCTGATGGTGATCCAATTGCCGCTATCCTGGCCTGGAACCAAGCCGTGATCGAGCAGACCGTCGACCTGGTTTGTGCCTACAAGCCCAACATTGCCTTTTATGAAGCGCTCGGGTTGCCAGGGCTAGGGCTGTTGCGCCAGACGCTTGACCTGATTCCCGACCACATTCCCGTTATTTTGGACGCCAAACGTGGTGATATGGGCAATACCGCTGCCGCTTATGCGCGCGCCTGTTTCGAGCAATGGGATGTTGATGCGGTGACGCTCAGCCCTTATTTGGGCCGTGATAGTATTGAGCCGTTTGCCCGCTATGGTGATCGGGGTCTGTTCGTGCTTTGTCATACCTCAAATCCCAGCGCCGGCGAGTTCCAAAGTCTGGAGATTAGCGATTGGCGTACGCTCGACCGCGCCCCCAACGAGCCGCTTTATCTTACTGTGGCGCGCACCGCCACCGGTTGGTCACCCAATGTCGGCTTGGTGGTCGGCGCCACCTATCCGGCGGCCATTGCGGCCGTGCGTGCCGTTGCCCCCCAAGCTTGGTTTCTGGTGCCGGGCGTGGGCGCACAGGGGGGAGATCTGGAAGCCACGGTGGCGGCCGGTCTACGCGCCGATGGCCTGGGTGTGATCGTTAGCGCGAGCCGCGGGGTTTGTCTAGCAGAAAACCCCAGGGCAGAAGCAGAACAGTTGCGCACGGCCATGAATGTAGTGCGCCAACAGCAACGTGAGCCCGTTACACACAATGCAGAGGCGTTGCCCGACACGCATCTGCAGTCACTTATCGCCAACCTGGCCGACTTAGAAGCGATCAAATTTGGTTCCTTTACACTGGCCAGTGGGATTGTATCACCGTTTTATATTGATCTGCGTTTGTTGGTCAGCCGGCCCGCACTGTTAGCCCAAGCAGCTACCGCCTACGCCGCCTTGTTGGCCGCGTTACCCTGTGATCGAATCGCCGGCGTCCCTTACGCCGCCCTGCCGATTGGCACGGCGGTGGCGATCGAGAGTGACAAACCGTTGATCTATATGCGCAAAGAAGCCAAAACGCACGGCCTGGGCAAGGTGATTGAAGGCGTATGGCAGCCTGGCGAACGGGTGGTCATCATCGAGGATCTGATTACGAGCGGCGGCAGCATTATCCAAACAGCAGAGCAATTGCGGGCGGCAGGTCTGATCGTCGAAGATGCGATTGTGCTAATTGACCGCCAGCAGGGGGGCGTCGAAAATCTGGCCGCGGCCGGCATCACGGCCCACAGCGTAATGACGTTACGGACGCTGGTCGATGTGCTGGTCGAAATGGGCAAATTAGCCGATGGCAAGCGTCAAGAAGTATTGGCGTTTGTAAGCGAACGCAGGTAACTGGATGAGCAAGCTCGCTGTCGATTTTCTTCAATTTACCTTTCCCACTCCGTTTGTCCTGGCAAGCGGGATTTGGGGCACCACCGTTAGCCTATTGGAACGGGCAGCGCAGGCCGGTTGTGGTGCGGTAACGGCCAAGAGCTGTGGGCCAACCCCGCGCGCGGGCCATGTCAACCCTTCTTGCATCGACTGGGGCCATGGCTTACTCAATGCAATTGGCCTGGCCAACCCCGGTGCTGAAGCAGAAATTGCCTTACTGGCAACCGCCAAAGTCCGCTTGGCGCCACTGGGCGTGCCGCTGATCGCCAGTATTTTTGCCAGCACAGCCGAAGAATTTGGGTTGGTGGCCGCCACAGTGGCGCAAGCCCAACCCGATCTGTTAGAAGTAAATATCTCTTGCCCTAATGTGCACAGTGAGTTTGGCGAACCATTTGCCGCCAATCCAGAGAGCGCCGCCGCGGTGACGTGGCAGGTCAAACAGGCCTTGCGCGGAACCGATATCCCTGTGATTGTAAAACTGGCGCCTAATGTGCCAAGCGTAGGCCGCATTGCACGGGCAGTCGTGGAAGCCGGTGCCGATGCGCTGTGCGCGATCAACACCATGCCTGGCTTGGTGATCGATACAGAGAGTGGCCAAGCTGTATTAGCGAACCGCAGCGGTGGTCTCAGTGGACCAGCGCTCAAACCGATTGCGCTCAAATGTGTCTACGATGTGCGCAAAGCCTGCCCGACGATTCCGATTATTGGCACGGGCGGCGTGACAACGGGGCAAGATGCGGTGGAGATGCTGATGGCCGGCGCGACGGTTGTCGGTGTGGGCAGCGCGATCTATTATCGGGGCGCTACGGCATTGGAACAGATCCATGCCGAGTTGGTAGCGTGGATGGCAGCGCATGCAATTGCCGATGTGAATGAGCTCCGTGGCTTGGCGCATCACGAACCGATCTTTGCCACCACACCTACCGGTGCGCCCGTACCTATTGCCCATTAAATTTGTGAAAAATTTGATCGGAAAGTGCCCCACTTTCTGGCTAGCCGATCACGCCATCTAGCAAGATCAAAAACGCCTTACCGGTAAACTCGGTAAGGCGTTTTTGATCTTGCTGCACAAATCCTATGCAAGCTGTGGATAAAATACGCAAAAGGCTATATTTATCAGCTACTTATATCTATGCGAAGTTAATTATCTAGCGCTAGAAACGACTCAATTCAGTGATGATGTCGGAAAAAATAAATTCGATACTTTGGCAGCAACGCCGGAGGCTGAATTTGCACGCCCTAAACGCCCAACACCTTCATTTGTTCGCTCAAAAGTGGATAATTCCTCTGTATGCACAAGTTCGTTACTGCGACTGGCAATGACACAGGCTGCATAAATGATAACGGAACAAACGAGGCTTAGGATGAAATAAACAACAACAACAAGCGTTAACATAAAATGAATTCCTTCCACTTTGCTACTTCTGGGTCAATTGAACTGTATGCCAGTAATGGTGGGTATGATGGGTGTTCAACGGGCTAGCACAACCCCGAAAAGTTGTTTGTTTCGCTTACTCGGTAGTAAGGTTTATCTAGATTACCGATTCTTTATAGGGTACCACAGAAAAAAAATTTGTCTGCATGACCGAAGTACTACTCAAATTACAAATATATAACGTATAACTAGACGATATAGCCAACGTCTCTGGTAACACGCAGCATTCAACTTACTTTTCGTTAAGCTCATTATAGCAGATTTATTAAAAATGTCAATCGGTTAGTTTAACGTAAGTAGCTTAAATTTATGCGCTACTTTGTCGATAACGGGATGGCAATCACGCCGCAATTACGACAGAACGATCCGGTCTTATGATTATGCCTGAGCAAGTAAGCCACGGGTTAAAGCATGGCATATAGATGAGGATAAAAGGGTTCAAGCACGGTATGTTACATTCATCGACAAATCTTCCACTTTACAATTTGTACATCAACGGTCAATGGCGTACACCAGAAACTGAGCAATATCAGTTGATCTTTGATCCGTCAACCGGGGAAGCATTGGCCCAGGTTGCGCAAGCAGGCATCGCCGATACCCAGGCCGCCATTCAAGCGGCGCGCACGGCATTTGATAATGGTGACTGGGCAGCGATGTCACCCGGTGAGCGCTCGCGCCGGCTGCACGCCCTGGTCGACGCGATTGAAGCACGTCAGGCCGAGATCGCTGACGCCGAAATGCGCAATGCAGGGTGTACCTGGCGTAAGGCCAACTTGATGGACATTCCCGTCGGCTTGATTCATTTCCGCCATTTTGCCAAGCTGGCCGATTTTGAGCCGCTGGAACCAGTGCCGCAGATCACCTTCCCCGCCCTCTCCTACAACGTGGTGCGCCGCGAGCCGATTGGTGTTTGTGGCCAGATTATCCCCTGGAACTTTCCCTTTTTGATGGCGATCTGGAAAATTGCGCCGGCGCTGGCGGCGGGCAACACCGTGGTCCTCAAGCCGGCCAGCTATACGCCCCTCAGCGCGCTCAAATTGGTAGAAATTATCCATGAAGCCGATCTGCTGCCGCCCGGCGTGCTCAACCTGATCACGGGGCCAGGCCAGATCGTGGGGCCGGAGTTGTGCACGAACCCACTGGTAGATAAGATTGCCTTTACCGGCAGCACCGAGGTGGGGCGCACGATTATGCAGCAGGCCGCCAGCACGATTAAGCAGGTGACATTGGAATTGGGGGGTAAAAGCCCAAACATCATTTTAGACGATGCCGATCTGGACGTAGCGGTGGACGGCAGTTTGTGGGCCACCTTTATGCATAATGGTCAGGCCTGCGAAAGTGGTACACGCCTCTTTGTACCAAGTTCGATCTACGATGAATTTATGGATCGCCTTGTTGCTCGTGCCAGGCGCTTGAAAGTGGGTCTATCTAGCGACGGCAATACCGACCTGGGACCGTTGATCAGCGCAGCGCAGTTAAAAACGGTGGAGGCCTACATTCAATTGGGCATTGAGGAGGGCGCAACGCCAATCTTGCTGGGTGAGCGACCGACCGATCCGGTGCTGGCCCGGGGTCACTTTATTTCACCCACCATCTTCACCAACGTGGACAATCGTATGCGCATTGCCCAGGAGGAAATTTTTGGGCCGGTCCTCTGCGTAATCAAGTATGACAGCTTGGATGAGGCAATCCGCCAAGCCAATGACACGATTTATGGGTTGGCAGCCGGGGTC
>JBBRVA010000398.1:0-7394 GCA_038247295.1 Caldilineales bacterium
AGGCCCTGAATGCCTTCCGCCGCCCGCATAACCGTTCTAACCATGTGCGCGGGCTTTACTTTGCTGGCGGCACGACGCATCCTGGCGGTGGCGTGCCGATGGTAGTGTTGTCTGGCAAGGTGGCGGCAGAGATGGTAATGGCGGACATGCAGTGAATGCTCCCTCTTAAGGGAAACGGGAGCCGGGAAACCGGCTTCCGTTTCCCCAACAACAAGGATGATCGACCTTATGCAAGTTTCTCAAACCGCCACTCGCTGGCGCCGCGTTCGTCTTTTTCTGCTCGGTTTACTTTTACTGATTCTACTCTCCGGTGCTGGTTTTGTGATCTGGGCGCGGTGGGTGCCGGCGCCCATGCCCGAGGCGATAGCGGCGCTGCAGTCCGACGCCCAGGTCGCTGTGACAACGGATGCGTGGCTCGTCTTTCAACCACTGAATGGTGCGCCGACCACGGGCTTCATCTTTTACCCCGGCGGACGCGTTGATGCACGCGCCTATGCCCCGGCCGCGCATGCGATTGCGGCGGCCGGCCATCTGGTGGTGATCGTGCCAATGCCGCTCAATTTAGCCGTCTTAGGTGTTGATCGGGCTGAACAAGTGGTGGCAGCCTACCCGCAGATCAAGCGCTGGGCAATCGGCGGCCATTCGCTAGGCGGTGCGATGGCAGCCACGTACGTGGACAACCACGCTGATCAGATGGCGGCATTGATCTTCTGGGCGGCTTATCCAGCCGCCAACAACTCGCTGGCGGACCGTAACAATCTGGCGGTAACATCAATTTACGGTACGCTTGATGGGCTGGCCACGCTTGAAAAAGTGGATGCATCACGCCCACTGTTGCCCACGACAACGACCTGGGTGCCCATTGAGGGTGGTAACCATGCTCAATTTGGCTGGTATGGGCCACAAGCGGGCGACAATGAGGCGACAATTACGCGCAGCGAACAGCAGCAACAGGTGATCGAGGCGACCTTAGCCGCGCTAGATGATTGAGCATTGCATGTTATGAAATGGCATGGAGATTGTAATCGGAAAGCCATAGCCTTATTAAATATGCAATCGCATAGAAATTAAGGTACTATTAGCCGCGACAAGTTCTATATTGTCGTTTTGTCAACAATCTGCAACACACTTAATTAGATATTCATGATAAAAATGAACCATTCTTTCTTGGATCAAATTTTCATTAAAGACCTGCTCGTTCGTGGCATTGTCGGTTTAAAGCCGGATGAGCGCAGCAACCGGCAAGATATTTTGGTCAATACCACGCTATGGGTGGATACCCGAGCCGCAGGCGCAAGCGATAATGTTGAAGATACCGTCAATTATCGTACCGTTGCCAAGGCAATAATTGCCCACATTGAACAGGCCGCGCCTTACTTGGTCGAGAAGCTTGCCGCTGACTTGGTAGACCTCTGTTTTGCGACCGATGCGCGCATTGAAGCCGTTGAATTAACGCTCGAAAAACCCGGCGCCGTCCGCTTTGCCCGTTCGGTCGGATTGACGATTTATCGGACGCGGGCGGCAGCAAGTAGGGAATAGAGGACAGTAGAACAGTGAGACAGTAGAACAGTGAGACAGTAGAACAGTCATTTGTCGCACTGCGTCACTGTCTTACTAGCCCACTGTACTGCTGTCTACTAAAAATACAAATTGCCAACCAGGAGTAGCATGCCAGCCGTCTTGATCACACTGGGCAGCAACATCGACAAAGAGGTTAACCTGCCCCAGGCGCTTGATGCGTTGCGCCAGCATCCTGAAATGCGGGTAATCGCAGTCAGCCCGATCTATGCGACGGCGCCGGTGGGTGGTGTACCTGGCCAAGCCGATTTTTACAACGCGGCCGCGTGGATAGAAACCGATTTAGCACCGGCCGCGCTCCGGAAGCGCTTGCGTGCAATTGAAGCAAGGCAAGGGCGGGTGCGCACAGGCGACAAATATAGAGCACGCACAATTGATTTGGACATCGCCTTTTACGGGCAGGAAACGTTGACCATCAGTGGCACCCCTGTTCCCGACCCGGACAGCGTACACTTGGCCCATCTAGCGCTACCCCTGGCCGATATCGCGCCAAACTGGCAGCACCCGAACTATGATCTGACGCTGCGCCAGATCGCTGATAATTTAGCCTATATACAAACGGAGATTCGCAAAGTATGAAAGATGCCCTCATCACGCTCAATCGCAATCACTACGTTAGCAATGGGCAAAACGGCCACGCATCGCTTAATGGTCAGAGCAACGGCCATCCTGGTTATCGGGCGCCGCTGCTCAATGACGAACCAGAAAGCGAATCCTACGATCCTGCGTTTAAAATCCTAATCGAACAGGTTTTGGTCCGGTTGGGGGAAGATCCAGCGCGTGAAGGGTTGGCAAATACACCGCTGCGTGTGGCCAAGTCGATGGATTTTCTCACCAGTGGTTATACTACATCAGTCGATGAGATCATCAATAACGCTCTCTTTGCGGATCAAAGCGAAGAGATGGTGATCGTAAAAGAGATCGAATTTTATTCGTTGTGCGAACACCATATGCTGCCATTTTTCGGCAAAGCTCATATTGCCTACATCCCGAATGGTCGGCTTATTGGGCTGAGCAAGTTGGCACGCGTTGTTGATATGTTTGCCCGTCGTCTGCAGGTACAGGAGAGGATGACCAACCAGATTGCCGATCTGCTGATGGAAGTACTAGATCCGTTGGGTGTAGCCGTGATTACCGAAGCATCCCATTTGTGTATGATGATGCGCGGCGTGCAAAAACAAAATAGCCTCACCGTCACGAGTGCGATGCGCGGTCTTTTTAAGAGTGATCGTCTGACCCGTGAAGAGTTTTTGTGCCTCTTGCGCAACCACTAATCAACCAAGTTTTGTCTAGCCTGGAGAAGCATAATCCCTTATAGCAAGGGCGAAAAGAGGCGTGAAACTGAGTCGCGCAAACGCAGTAGTACGTTGCCTCGTTTATATTCGTCCAGACAGAACGCGGTGCAGTGCTCCAGGTCGTTGAGAAAATCTCGTTCCAATCGTTGCGCGGTCCGTTCGTCGTAAATCACCGCATTGACTTCGTAGTTAATACTAAAACTGCGAATATCCATATTGGCCGTGCCCACACTACAGACCACCGAATCGACATTGACGGTTTTGGGGTGGAAATAACCCTTTTGATAGAGAAAAATCCGCACGCCAGCCTCCGCCATATCGGCAAAGTAGGTATTGGCCGCCCAGTAGGGCAGCGAAGATTCGTTGCCGCGCGGCGCACACATCAGGCGTACATCCACACCAGCCAGGGCCGCAGCCTTGAGCGCCTCGGCAATACTGTCATCTGGGATAAAGAAGGGCGACTGAATATATAAGTGCTTTTCTGCTGACGTGATCATCAAAAAGTAGAGTTGGCGAATGGCGGCCCACTGGGAATCTGGGCCAGAGGTCGTCAGCTGGACCGGACAGTAGTCATCCGCAAAGGACGTGGGCGGCGGGAAATATTCTTCAATCGGCAGGCGCTCTTCGGTTGTATTATACCAACTAGTGATAAAGATACCTTGTAGGACGCGCGCCGCTTCCCCCTCGATGCGCAGATGGGTGTCGCGCCACGAAGAGAAATGTTTGCCACCCGTCAAATGCTGCTGGCTCATGTTCAGCCCGCCTACGTAGCCGATATTGCCGTCAATAATGGCAATTTTACGGTGGTTGCGATAGCCAACCGTGTGCAGCTTAAAGGGTGAAAAATAGTTATAATAGACATAAATCTCCGCTCCATTTTCTCGCAGTTCGCGCGTATATTTGCGACTCACGTTCATGCCATGCGCGTCGATTAAGATGCGCACATGCACGCCGGCCTGCGCCCTCTGAATGAGGAGTTGCTTTAACGCGTTGGTAAATTCATCCTCCTCCCAGATGTAATAGGCCATGTGGATCGAATGATGAGCCTGCTGGATATCGGCGATCAGATAGGGGTATTTCTCACTGGCATCCTGTAAAAGCTCGATCCGGTTGTGGATCGTGAGCACCGAGGTGCCGTTACTTTGCACCAGGTGCAACAATTTGCGCTTATAGCTGACCGGCTCTTGCTGCTCCATCCGCTTTAGCCGATCGGCACCCTGCGTTAAAAATTGCACAAAGCGAGCATGGGCTTCATCACCGATCGCTTGCTGCATCAGCTCCGATTCGCGGCTAAACGCATGATTTCCTCGCCCAATAAAAAAATAAACCAACAAGCTGAGGCCGGGCACCAGCAAAAAGAAAAAGATCCAGGCAAAGGTCGATTGAGGGCTACGGTTCTCCAAAATGATGAAAATGGCGATTACGACGGCGTAGACAGTAAAAATCTGAACCAGCGCGGTGGGCACAAGCAGTTCAATCAGGTTTGACATAGCACACCTATCCGAACGAATGGAATGCTTGGCCGGGTTTGACAATCAAAATTCGTACGTCTGGTGCTAGTTCACGCGCATGGTGGGCAAAGAGATGGGGCGGGGTCGATAACAGACTGGGACGCCAATAGCGCATGGCGACGGGGTATAAAGTACCCCAATGGATAGGAATGGCAAGACCAGGCTTTAACAGCGGCAAGGCTTCCGCCGCACGCCGTGGATCCATGTGGCCGGTACCCAAGGTAGGTCCCCAACCCCACACCGGCAAGAGCGCAACATCCAGCTTGTGCACCAGACCGCTCATTTCTGGAAAGAGATCGGTATCACCGGCAAAGTAAACGGTTTGCTGACCATGCAACAAGAAGCCCACACACGCGGTATAGGGTCGAAAAGGCGCCCGCGAGCTGCCATGGTTAGCCGGTGTTGTTTCAATCATCACTTCACCAATGCGCACTTGGTCACCAATGCGCACTTCGGTTACCTGTGTAAAACCCAACCGCTGTACCACGCGCCCAGCACCCGTCGGTACCACAAGAGGCGTGCTGCGCGGCAATAAACGCAAAGAGGGCAGATCCAGGTGATCAAGATGCAGGTGCGAAATAAGCACCACATCGACATCACGGCAATGCACCGTAGGCATGGGTGTCTGGCGCCGGATAAAACCGCCGACGTGGTTACCAAGTACAGGATCGGTCAGAATGCGCACCCCATTCATCTCAATCAGAAGTGTGGCGTGGCCAATATAGGTTACGGAAAATGGGTGATTCATATGGGTATAGGATAACAGCATTATTGCTAATTTTGCGCAGGGATGCTACCATTTGGCTGGCACAGACAGGAGGTGCTACGACTTTTCTGCGTCAGATAATCCCCCGCGATGTATAGACGATGCATCGCACATACTCTGGAGCCTATGTTCTGGAAAGGACAAACATTCCATGCCGAAGTGGGAATCAATAGCCTCGGCCATCCTGATTGTGCTCTGCTTGGTGACAGGCCTACTTTTGAGCAACCTCTGGGCGCCGCAACCAGCCGTAGGCGTCTTACGTTTTGAAAATACCATCGACCCAATCAGCGCGACCGATATGCAACACTTTGTCGATGGTGCGATTGCCGATCCGCGCATCGCGGCGGTTGTGTTAGAGATCTTTAGCCCTGGCGGCTACGCGACCAGTAGCGAAAGTATTTATTATAGCCTACTCCAGTTACGGGCAGCGAAACCACTAGTGATTGTGATCGATTCAATGGCCGCCAGCGGCGGCTACTATATGGCCATTGCCGGCAACCGGATCTTTGCCCAAGCCAGCAGTTACGTGGGCAACATTGGCACACGCGGCGGACGTCCGGTTGATCCCCTGATTTCGCCGGATGAATTAAGCAGCGGCCCCTTCAAGCTAATGGGCGGCAGCCGCTTCGACCAAATCCATCAGCTCGACCTGGTCAAAGATGCCTTTGTGGGCAGCGTTGTCCACCAACGTTCGCAAGCAGAGGTGAACCCGTTAAAGATTGATGCGGCAACGGTCGCCGAAGCCCGCATCTATCTGGGCAGCGAAGCGTTGGCCCTGGGTCTGGTCGATTACCAGGGCGGGCGCAGTGACGCAATTGTCGAAGCCGCCAAATTGGCTGGCGTCACCAATTACACTGTAGTTGAGTTGCCCGCTTATTTAAATTTACAATTCACCCAGCCCAATACCGGTCTGGAACAGTCGTTGCAAACAATGGTTCGCCAAGCACCGCCGGATACAGTCTGGATGTTGGATAGCCGAATTGCGCTGCCCGATACATTTGATGATAGCGAGCTCGATCGGCAATTGTTGCGGCTACGGGCAAAGCGGCCTACCTCGCTTAATAATCTACCTAGTGCAGGCCCATTCAACAGTTTTGGTGCGCTGTTACCCACTACGGGAGCGCGCCCCTAATGAAGACTTTTTTTCGTCGTCTCCTGATTTTGCTCGTTGCGGTCGTTTGTCTCTTTGCACCCACCTTTATTCGTTCCACCTGGCTGGGCTACAACCAGCGCTCGTATCGTCCGCCGGCGATCGACGCCTTTAACCTGGCGACCACACCAGAACCTACCAACACGCCGTTCGCGTCGGGACAAGCGGCCAATATTTCTAACCAACCGTTGCTCCGTGGCCCGATCGTTGTTGACTTAGCCCACTTTAACCGTTTGAATCCGAGCAGTTTCCAGCCATTGGCGGCAGAACTGGCTGCGCAAGGCGTGGGCATGCGCTTTTGGATTAGCAATATCGATGTCACGGCGATGGACAGTTTTCTTGATTTCCCTGATCAAGCAGATGGATTGGCCACGCAGTTGGTCGATGCCAGCGGCTTGATCGTGATCAGCCCCTTCTTTCTCTGGTCTAAACAAGAAATTGCGCAGGTTGAAGCGTTTGTCGCCAATGGCGGTCGTCTGTTTTTGATCAGTGACCCCGATGTACAGGGCGACTGGGCGACGGTTACCAACATGGTGGCCGAACCCTTTGGCATTGTCTTTAATGACGATTACCTCTACGATACGGTCGAGAATGATGAAAACTATACGTATTTCTTCCAAAAAACGTTTCTAGACCAGGCTAGCGCGCTAAATGACAGTCGGATCGCCTTTTACGGTGGCCGCAGCATCAGTGGCGCCGTGATCGATCAAGTGCGCAGTGCACCGACTACCCTCAGCAGTCTGCGCACCGGTCTTTCCGATTTCACCACTGTCGCCATTGGCGGGCAGGAAGCCAATGAATCAAGTGGGCGGGTGTTGGCGATGAGCGACTTCGACGTTCTAACCGAACCGTATGTCACCCGCCACGACAATCACAACATCCTAACTTTTGTTGCCGACTTCCTTGGCGGCAGTCAACGCGAAGATGCGCTGGTTAATTTCCCCACCTATTTAGACAAAAATGTGGCGCTGGTGATCGACAGTTCCGACGGTATCAATGCTGCCCTATTGGGCCAGGGCGCGCAGTTGCAACAACGGCTGGCGCAGACAGGTCGCACCTTAACTTTGGGCGGTACGGCACTGCTCACGGCGACG
>JBBRVA010000399.1:0-7393 GCA_038247295.1 Caldilineales bacterium
ACTTGGGCGGAAATAACCATACTATTCTCCGGTGAATCAGTAGTGAATCAGTAGTGAATCAGTAGGACAGTGAGACAGTACAAACACTGTTCTACTGTCCTACTGATTCACTGTCTTACTTACGCCCAAGTGTACTAGCGTATTCATTTTGCAGTAGAAAAGCAAATATCGCCAGCACGTCTATCCATGCTAGCGATATTTGCTTGCGTTGTATCTCAAGTGTTATTTTTTGCAGCTATTCTTCAACTGCCAACCAGCGGCAGATAGATCTGGACAATGGTCCCGATATTTGGCACAACTGTGCCAGTGGTACCAACGGACACCGTTGTCGAACCGACCGTTGTCAAGCCATAACTGGCAGGCAGCGTGATGGTAACCGTGTAGTTGCCCACCGCTAGGTTATTCACTGCATAGGCGCCATTGCTATCCGTGGTCGCCTGGACACTTATCGTGGTGTTGGGTTGAGTGATGGTCACCCGCGCCCCAGCCAGACCCGGTTCGCCTGTATCGCGCAGCCCGTTACGGTTGAGATCCACAAAAATGACGCCGCTGAGTGAGCCGACAGCACTGTTGCCAATGCCGACATTGTTGGTATTGGCGCTGGCATTCTGCTTGGTTGTGGCCACCAACGCATAGGGCTGTGCGCCAAAAGTTGCATTGACGCTGTGCGCAGCGACAGTGATCACATAATTGCCCGGCGCGGGATCCTCCAGACGAATCGTCTCGACATTGTCGTTGCGATTGGCCGTTGCGCCACCGTTGCCCAAAACACGCCCATTCGGTCCATCCACGGTCAGATCCAGATCGTTGACCAGTGTTTGCGCAGCCGACGTTTGGGCTGGGGGATCGGTCCAGGTGAGGGCGAGATAGAGGCCTGTGCCAGACTGGGGTGCGTCGCCGCCGCTTGTAACTGTGTACTGCGCAGACGCCTGCTTTTCACCCTGCACAATTGCCAGTGTATACGCACCGGGCGCGACATCATTCGCTGTCTCCAGCGTCAGTTGCGTGCTACCTGTAGCATCTAATGTTACCTGCCCTAGCACTTGACCATCTAGCACAACATTGGCTGCGGTGTCTGGTGTAAAGTTTTGTGCTTCGAAGACAAAAGCTGTGCCCGGCGGCCCCGATGCGGGCGTTACGCTCAGGGTTGGATCACCCGTGGCCGGCGCAGTCACACTAAAGGTGGCATCGGCCGTGCGACCAGCGCTATCGGTCAATTGGGCGACATAGTCGTCGGCGGGAATGTTGGTCGTGGTAGCAATTTCGAAGGCCACCCCTCCGTTGGCATTGCTGCTCACGGTGCCAAATGACTCGCCGTTTACGGTAAGATTGATACTGTTGTCATTCGGCAAGAAACGGCTGCCGCTGAAGGCAAATTTCGTCCCCGCCGGTCCCGAGGTGGGTGTTACGGTTAGCGACGCCGCGTCTTCACCGACAATCGTCAGTGCGCTCTCACCCGTGCGGCCAGCCACATCGACGGTTTGGATTGGGTATGTACCTGGCACAATACTCGTCGTACTGTACAAGAACGCCGCTACTGCGCCACGCGCATCGGCATAAACAGTCTTGATGTAATTATTGAACGAGCAGGGGCTAATACAGACATCGATGGCGCTGTAGGGCACATTGTATTGGCCAGTTAGCAAGAAGGTCGTGCCCGGCGGCCCAGACGCGGGCGTAATGGCAAGCTCGATCGCAGGGAAGTCGATCGCCAGCACCACATCGTCGACAAAAGCAGAAAGGTGTGGCTCTGCCCCATCCGTCACATTATAGAGAACTAGATAACCCGTTTCACCGGCCAATGCCTGGAGATCAGCGGCGGTAAACTCGAGTTTGTAGGTATAGTCGTCGTCTATATATACACAATGCGGTTGATCGGGCGCATAGGGGCCGATAAAGTAATCGGAGGCATCGATCAGGGCAACGCAGAATTGATCGAAAGGATTACCTTCTTCATCGAGATCTTGATCGGCAACACGAATGTTGAATTCGATAAAGCTAGCGGTCGAGGTATCAATCTGATCGGGGAATTGAACAGGATAATAGATCGCATCGTCCAACGCTGTGCCGCCCAGCCACATCGAATATTCACCGTTAATCACATAGTTTGGATCACTGGTGCGCAGCGGAGCGCCAGAGCCGAGCCAGACATATTGCCAATCGTCTGTCCAGGCCGGATCTTCAAAGTCACCCCCGCCCACCATATTGAACAAGTAACTGTTCACACCTGGCGTTTGGCCTGCGCCGCGCGGCTGAAAATTGGGGCTGACTTGACCACTGATCAACTGCGTGGCAGTTAGGACGACGGTTGGTACGGCGTTTGCCAAGACAGGCGCCTGACGCTTGTCGGCCGCCGCGCTGGATGGGATGGGTGTCATGGGTCGGGCAACGGCATGGCCGGGCAACGCTTCGACACTGAGTTCGGCTGGATTGGTAATAGTTTGCGCGGCAGCCAGCGGCGGGTTGTCGATCAACTGCATAGAAGCCGCGGCAGCAGCCTGGACCGCCGCCGACGGCAAACCGGGATTATCGCTGGCGATCACGGTCCCAACCGCGGTCGTCCCCACAATCTGAACGGTATAACTGACGCTTTGCCCACTGGTCAAGCCTTGGACGTGATCATCCATAATCGCGTACTGAGCGCGCAGCGTGTTCTTCAAATCAACACGACCATGCCCATTTTCATTATTGGGGATCGTCGCGCCCGGCAGTTGCGTGGCGCCATTGATCAAAATAGCTTTCATCAACGCGCCGCTGGGCGTGGTAATGTTGCGCGCTTCGGCCAACCATTCGCGCACCAGGGCTGCGCCACCTGCCGTCAACGGTGTTGCCATCGAAGTGCCACCCATGAAGGCATAATTGGCATCGAAAGGAGCCCAGAAGCTGCCATCTGGCGCCTGGGCGGCGCGCACGGAAAGGATCCAGGTGCCGGGCGCAACCACATCCGGCTTGATGCGGCCATCTTTGGTCGGACCGCGGCTAGAGAAATCGGCCATGTCATTGGGGTTATCACCGTCCGCGCCCTGATCAGCGCGATTGTTTTCACTAGCGCCAACGGTCAGGATATTTTTTGCGGTACCGGGCGAGCCAATCGTTTGCGGACCAGGCCCCGCATTGCCGGCGGCAAAAAGCACCAGATAATCTTTATGGCGCCACAGGTAATCATCTACCAGGCTGGAGAGAAAACCATAGGCACCGGCATCGTTGGCGCCCCAACTGTTGGTAGAAATGCGCGCGCCTTCCACATAGCCTTTGGCAATAAAATCGCCATTTTCATCGATACACTGAATACCCGTGCTGCCATCGGTGTTTAAGGCCATGAAGACAAGTTTTGCTTCTGGGGCTAGCCCAGCGCGCGAATTGGTATAAAGATGGGTGGCCGGGTTGCTACCAGAAAGAACGCCATTGCCCAAAACAGAGCCAGCAACGTGGGTACCATGCCCATTCAGATCTGTCCAAGTTGTTTTGGCGCGACAGTTCTGGGCAATATTCATCTCGCTGGGGGCAAACGCACGCAGCAGACGGCCGTTGAAGTCACTGCTCAGGGCGCCTTGCACACTCAAACCCGAATCGGAGATGGCGATAATCTGGCCTTCGCCGCGATAGCCGAGATCCTGCCAGACTGCCTCGGCGCCCATAATTTTGCGCGCCTCATCATTCAAGAGGGTTGGTTCACGGTAGCGCTCCACCCAACTGACCGCCGGGTTTTGCGTGATCGCGGCCAAACTATGGGCTGGCGTCGTTATGCGAAAGACAGGGCCGCTGGCAGGTTCGGCCATACTTTGGATCGTGGCGCCTTGCGCACGCAAGAATGCTTCCACTGCGGAAGCAGGCTCGCCAGCGAAAGCTAAAACGTAGACTTCGATCAGATTGCCATTAGTCGCCAGTTCATTGAAACGCGCGGCCAATTCGGGCGCCCATTTGTAACCAGGCCAATAAGGGCCAATCCAGCGCACGCTCGGCAAGCGACTAATTTTTTCGAGTTGCGGCGGCTCCATCCGCACGACATGCGCGTTGTCGGGCACGTAACCGAGCACCTGGCCCCCCAACGCCGCGATTTGTTGCGTCCAAACGGCCTGTACAGAACCCGTAAATTGGACCAGATAGTAGGGTGAAGCGGGCGCATCTACACCGGCGGCTTGCACCCCAGCCATTGGGTCGCTAGCGGCTTGTAGATTGACTAGCGGATCAAAGACAGCGGCTTGTAGACGGATCAAGCCATCTGAAGTTGGTGCCTGACCTTGGGCGGCCGACCGCGGCAGAAAAATCAAACAGCAAAATAAGAACAACAAAACATACTTCTTCATCGTCCATCTCCATAAGTTAATAATTCGGGAGTTAGCACTAGAAAACTGTTGCAATGTGGGCGGCGAATTATGCAAGATGTATAGTACACGGTCGAATAACCTCTGGGCAAATGCCATTTATGGAAAATTAGAGTTGCACAGATAAAAACAGAATAAATAGAGCAGCAGACAGGAAATATCGGCACTTGTTCGGCGTTTGTATACCATAATGGGTATAGCCCATTTAATCCGATAATCCGTCACAAAGGTATCTTTTTACTCTTCAGCTTACGAAATTCTTTCAATTCAAGAAGAGCGGCAATTCAGATCATGGTTGCAAATCATCAATACCCATCATTAAACAATTGGGCCAGCTCATTATCAGCTCAATCCCCGCGCTATCTGCAACCACCATTGTCTGTTACGGGGGAAGATAGCCGTTTCACTGTACTCTTGGTCGATCCAGATCTGCCCCTGCGGACGCTACTAGGCGAGCATCTTACGGCCTTAAACTTTTATGTACTTATCGCAGAAGGGTATGAGGAGACTCTCTATCTGCTAGGCAGCAAAACAATTGCGCTGGTGTTGTTGAATATAAGAACGCCAGCAACCGACGGGATTGGCATTTGTACGGCCATCCGACAAAGTTCGGAAGTACCAATTTTAAGTTTTACAGATTTGGACCGGCTTGACGACGCAGCTTATACCTTAATCATGGGTGCAGATGGCTACATTACATGTCCATTTACGCTAGCTACGCTAAAAATTCGTCTACGCGGGCTATTGAATCATAGTTTTTGATTGAATCATGGTTTTTGATGGCAAGCTGAATAGCAAAGAAAAACCCAGCTTAGCGATAGGCTGGGTTTTTCTTTGCTATTCAGTATTTCCGTGTACGTTGGCAATAGACTTTACCTAATGCTCTCCGCCGCTGAAAAGCAACAGAAAAAACGTAGTATTGTGGCCTATGCGTGACAATTGTTGTCGATCTATGTCGCATCCAGTATCATATACAGATTCAAAAACTGCACCGATGCTCAATTCGACAATAGGATTAGACTTTGGCTCGTGCCAAAGCCGACTAGGCCTATGCGCGCGTAAAAAAATTATTAGATTTCAGAGGAAGCATGATTGTCCACACCATTCAAACCCACAAAATTGCCATCGACGAGCGAGATCTATTAGCGCTGTTGGATCGATATCTGACAACCTTTGCGGCTGGCTCGATCCTTGCCATTACCTCCAAGATCGTCGCCATCTGTCAAGGGCGAACCATCCCAATTAGCGACACCGATAAGCAAGCTTTGATCGAACAAGAGGCCGAGCTCTTTCTACCGCCAACATTGAATCCAGCCAACGTTACTTTGACCATCAAGCATGGACGTTTAATTCCCAACGCCGGCATTGATGCGTCGAATGGCGATGGCCACTATATCCTTTGGCCCCACGCACCGCAACAGGTAGCCAACGCCGTGCGCACTTATTTGCAACAACGCTTTGGCTGCCCCCTTGTTGGCGTTCTTATTACCGATAGTAATGTGACCCCGTTACGGCTGGGTGTCACTGGTGTGGCTGTGGCGCACAGCGGTTTTCTAGCCCTCAATGACTACGTCGGCGCGCTCGATCTATTTGGACGCCCCTTGCGCATGACGCGCGCCAATGTGATGGAGGCACTGGCCGGTGCAGCTGTCCTTGCCATGGGCGAAGGCAGCGAACAGACGCCGCTGACTGTGATCACCGACCTGCCTTTTGTCACCTTTCAAGCGCATGAGCCAACCGCGGCAGAGCTGGCGCAATTGCATATTCCGCTCACCGAAGACTTATTCGGCCCCTTACTCACTTCAGTACCTTGGCACCAGGGTGGTGCTAGCGCGGGCGGCAGTGTTGACTAGAAGGCAGCAAAAGGCGTTTTAAACTATTCAAGTCAAACACGAGCGGCCCAGCGGCAAAGGAAGAAACTTTGCGGCTGGGCTGCTCGCGTTTGAAATCTAAGATTCCAACAAGATTTTACCCCACAAGATTTTCACCTCATTTGACAAACAACTCAGCTCCGATTACGATCTTTTTTCGTAACTATCCAGCCGGGAACGCCGCCATCCCTGGCGGCGTTCCCAGGGGTGAATCGATGCCTGAATCGTTACCTTTTGTCTTTAATACACTGATCAAGGTGACCTGAACCAAGCAATTTTGCCGAGGTAGATCGTATGATAACAGAAGACAAACTGCGTGCCGGTGTCGCACAGATCGACATCACGCCGCCCATTGGCTGCACAATGACTGGCTATATTGCCCGCCTAGGTCCGGCGGTCGGCGTGCAGGATCCACTCTACGCTAAGGCGCTGGTGATAAATGACGGGCAGCAACAGGCCGCGCTTATCACCTGTGATGTCCTAGGGCTGGACCGCGCTTTCGTGGCTACAGCCCGTGCCGCAATTGAGGCGACGACGGGTATCCCAGGCTCTGCGATCATGCTGGCCGCCTCCCACACCCACGCCGGCCCCGCGACCCTCTTTTTGCAAGATTGTGGCGAAGTTGATCCAGACTGGTTGGCCAATTTGCGTCAACACTTTGTCGATGTCGTGTTGGCCGCGCAAGCCAATCTGCGCCCAGCCCAGTTTGGATTGGGGCGCGGCACTTTCACCAGTGGGGTACACAATCGGCGCGCCCCAGGTGACATTATGGATCCTGAAGTGGGTCTGTTGCAGGTTAGTGGTGAAGACGGCTCACCGCTCGCCATTCTGATCAACTATGCCTGCCATCCTACTTGTCTGGAAGGTGACAATCGCTTGCTTTCGGCCGAGTACCCTGGCCGTGTAGCCGAACGCATCCAACGCGCCACGGGTGCGATCACCTTGTTCTTCACCGGCGCGAGCGGTGATGTTGGTCCGGTGGCACGCGGCTGGCCTGTGCTAGAGGCGATCGGCAACGGCCTTGCCGATGAAGTGTTACGTGTGTTGCCGACCATGACCGCGCAAACGTGGGACAAATTGGCAACCGCAAGCCAAGATATTGCTATGCCGCTACAAACGCTGCCATCGATCGAACAAATAACTGAACAGTTAAGTGAAAGCCGGCGTCTAGACGAAGCCGTAGACGCGGATCCAGAT
>JBBRVA010000400.1:0-7386 GCA_038247295.1 Caldilineales bacterium
TAACCCCACGCTTGCACTTTGAGACCCCCCATAAAAAGCCAAAAGGCGGCGAATTAAGTCAAGCTCAGGCAACTTCCAACCAAACCTTAAGCGCTTGGCGCATCCGCATTGAGCATTGTATCGGCTGGGCCAAAAACTGGAACATTTTGGCCACACGCTTTCGCGCCGCACCAGCGCTTTACTCTTCTGTTATGCAAGTCGTCTGTGGCCTCGTCAATTGGCAAACGGCACGCTGGCAAGCGCTCAAATCTTTACCCGCTCTAGCATAACTCGTCATCCTTGCCTAATCCTTATTCTGACTAAACTCTAATGTTTTCTTCCCGCAAATTGCGAAACGACTGGATCCCAATCGGTAACTTTTGCATAAAACTTCCTCCGTCATGGCAAAGTGTATGGAAATCATTATAACATAGACAAGCAACGCCTCAAGCAACGCTTTTTCCCCAGCCCAAGCAACGCTTACGCAACGCTTGGCCTGCTATGCTCTTCTTATCATCACAAACAACAGGTACGGTGAGTCAATGAGCCAGAGATTCCGCGTTCTTCCCCCGAACGCAGGAATCTCTGCTCAAGCCGCAGGAGCAGGTTTGGGGCGGAGGCAACCATTGCCCACCAGGACAAACCAACCAATGATGAACGTTATTCACGCCGCCGTCCTCCTTGCCCACCACCGGTTGATGACAAGTTTCGCCCAGGGCGATGCCGTGGGCGTGGCGGCAGTCTACGGCGAAGACGGACACCTGCTGCCGGCCTATAGCGCTGCCATCCGCGGGCGAGCCGCAATCCAGGCTTTTTGGCAGGGGTGTATGGACATAGGTATCTGCGCCATGCAACGGACCGCGCTTGAAATGGATTGCTTGGCCGCAACGATTAATGAAGTGGGTGAATATCGTTTTCTCGACCGCCACGGCCGCGTGCTCGATGTCGGCAAATACGTCATCATCTGGAAGCACCACCAGGGGCAGTGGCAGATCCAGTGTGATATCTGGACTAGTAGTCTGCCCGCTTGCTAGTCAGATAAATTTTGGTAACAAACGGTGCGTTCCTGTTCATAACGCCATAACCGTTGTTGCATCGTTGATTTTATTCACAGGTTTAAGTCAAAAAAGGAGTCAAGATCATGGCAAAGTTTTCCTGGAAAGTAATCGTACTGTTTCTGTGCTTGGCGTCGGCACTGGCGCTGAGTATGGGCGGAGGCACGGCGCAAGCCACGCCGGCCCAACAAGAGCCGCCCAAGCTCAACACGGCGGTGGTGACCGGCACGGTTGTGTTGCCCGGTCGCGCGATTGTCGATGCCCGCAGCAACCACATGGTGGTCGATTCCCCAGCCGCGCTCGCTGGCCCGAATCAAGAAGTAAACCCGTTGGAACTGCTGCTGGGCGCACTCAACACCTGCGGCATCTTCATCTATGAAAAAGCGGCGCAGGAGCTGAGCATTCCCTTGGAGCGCATCTCTGCCGTGACTGAGGGTGATTTTGCCGCTCAGGGGCTTAAGGATGGCTCGGTCAACCCCCGCCTCCGTGCCTTCCGCATGAAGATTAGCATGACGGGTCCTAGTGTCGAGCAGGCCAATCAACTGCGCGCCCAATTCAAGCTGCGCTGTCCGGTCTATACGACGCTGTCACTGGCTGCGCCCATCGACATCATCCATGTCGGCATGGACGACCAGACCGGCGCCCTGTTAGAGGTCAACTTCAAGTACAACGTGCCCACTGCTGATCTGCAAGCGGCGCTCTCCCCTTTGGCCGAGCAGTTCGCTGCCCTCGATGGGTTGCGCTGGAAGATCTGGGCGCTGGACGAAGAAAACAGTCAATTTAGCGGCATCCTGCTCTTTGCCGATGCCGATAAGCGCGACGCCTTCCTCGAAAGCGACCTAGCCACGACGGTGACCACCCACCCGGCATTAAGCGATTTTGAGATCCTCCCCTACGCCATCATGGCCGCCGAATCACGCGTCACCAACGCCCCCATGATGGGCGCAGCGGCGGACGCCACTGTCGATAATCCTGGCGTGATCCTGGAAGTCGCCTTTACCTATGACTTTGCCACCGCCGAGGAATATATTGCCGCCGTCTCCCCCATGGCCGAGCAATGGAACGCCGTGCCAGGGTTGATCTGGAAAACCTGGACACTCAACCCCGACATCAAGCGGGCGGGTGCGGTTTATCACTTTGAAAGTGCCGAAGCGGCCCAAGCGTATCTCGGAAGTGATCTAGGCCAAGCCGTGGCCACGCATCCCAACTTGAGTGAGTTTGATGTGACCATCTACAACGTCATGGCCGCGGAGACGCTGATCACGCATGGGCCGGTGGGCAAGTAGTTCGACATTCGTGCGAACAACAAGACGCTACAAATAAAATAACTTTGAGATTGGCGATGAAGAGATTAGCTCAACGAAATCTCCTCATCGCCAATCTCAAAGTTATTGAACGGCGGTTCTTACTTGATCTAGCCTGTTTGTAACCAGTGGGTGCACGAAGAAGACGGGGCATACTGCCCCGTCTTCTTCGTTTTTATGGATTGATAACAAATTGTCAACAAAATGAATTGTCTTTCCTCTGCCCAGCGATTATACTTGCTCCATCGTGCACCTTTACTGTTGCGTACCCGGTAACCAACCATGCGCGTCCTCCAGATCGACCTTTTAGGTGACTTTCGTTTGCTCTATGGTGATGAACTTGTTACCAGCGTCAATACCCCGCGCCTACAATCTTTGCTGACCTATCTCTTACTTCACCGCCAGGCGCCGCAATCACGCCAGCACATCGCCTTCCACTTTTGGCCCGATTCCAGCGAAAAACAGGCACACACCAATCTGCGCAAATTGCTCTTTCAACTGCGTAACGCCTTGCCTGACCCTGATCATTTCTTGCTCCAAGATCATCTTACCGTGCAATGGCGGCCCGACGCCGCCTATGTGTTGGATGTGGCCGAATTGCAGACAACGCTGGCGCGCTGTCTGCATGCAGATGGCAAACCAACACCTAACGCCAATCCGACTGATTTAACGCGTGTGGCAAATTTATATCAGGGTGAACTGTTGCCCAGTTGTCAAGATGATTGGCTTTTGGCCCTGCGCCAACAATTGCACCGCGCTGTGATGCAAGCATTGGAGCAACTGATCGATCTATCTGAGCACCAACGCGAATACCGCGCCGGCATTCGTTACGCCCAACGCCTGCTTAGTCTTGATCCGCTGCACGAGACAGGCTATCGGTGCTTGATGCAACTCCATGCCCTCAATGGCGACCGCGCCGCTGCGTTGCATGATTATCACACCTGCGCCACGATCTTGCAGCGCGAACTGGGCGTTGCGCCGGATGAGGAGACGCGCACCCTTTATGAACAATTGCTGAAACAGGATAACCAGCCTAGAGAAGCGCAGGCAACCGTCACGCCGTCGGCAACGCCGCTGGTTGGTCGTCAGACGGAATGGGCTGTTTTATTGGCGGCTTGGCGGCGCGCGCAACGGGGTAATGCGCACTTTGTCTCCGTCGCTGGCGAGGCAGGCATGGGCAAGAGCCGGTTAGCCGAGGAACTGGTGAATTGGGTACGCACTCAGGGCGGTGGTGTCGCGCAGAGCCGTGCCTATGAAGCAGAGGGCGGTCTAGTTTATGCGCCGGTTGTGGAATGGCTCCGTTCGCCGCGCTTACAACCCTTGCTGGCGAAACTGGACAAGCCCTGGTTGAGTGAAGTGGCGCGGCTGTTGCCCGAACTATTGGCGGCGCACCCTGGTCTACCCCAGCCGGGGCTGCTAACTGAAGCCTGGGAGCGGCAACGTTTTTTCGAGGCACTGGCGCGCGCTGTCTTGCTCGACAAAGGACCGCTGTTGCTAGTGATCGATGATCTGCAATGGTGTGACGGCGAAACAGTCGCTTGGTTGCGCTATTTGTTACGCTACGCACCCCAGGCCCGGCTCCTGATCGTTGGCACTTGGCGCAGTGAAGTGGTAGACGATCGCCATCCCCTGTCCGTGCTGCTGCGAGACTTGCACAGGGCCAACCAGATAACCACGCTGGAACTGACACCATTAAGCAGCGCCGAAGCCATTGAGCTGGCCCAGCATGTGGCTGAACAAACACTCGACCCAGACAAAGCCCAGCAGTTGGCGGAGGCGACTGAAGGGCATCCGCTCTTCATCGTCGAAACCGTGCGCACGGGTGACTGGAGGCGAGCAACGCACAACCAATCGACGATATTGAGTCTCCACGATTCAGTCGCTTCTCTCCAAGCGCTGCCGCCGAAAATCAAAGCCACTATTCAAGCCCGCCTTAACCAACTTTCCGCACCGGCACGTGACCTGGCCGGGCTAGCTGCAACGATTGGCCGTCAGTTTAGCTTTGCCGTCTTGCAACGGACCGGCACAGTCGATGAAGATACGCTTGTCCACGCGCTAGATGAGTTATGGCAACGGCGCATGATCCGCGAGCAGGGGGCAGATGCGTACGATTTTAGTCACGACAAAATTCGCGAGGTAGCCTATCAAGGGTTGAGCCAAGTGCGCCGGCGGCTTTTGCACCGCCGCGTGGCCGCCGCGCTGGAACAGGTGTATGCCCAAAACCTGGAGCCAGTCTTGGGTCAATTGGCGGTCCACTACGAGATTGCCCAGCTGCCAGCGCAAGCATTTTCCTGTTGGGTGCGTACGGCACAACGCGCCGAAGCGCTCGATGCTTATCCAGATGCGGATGCCTACTATGCGCGCGCACAGGCGCTCCATGATACGCAGTTGAGCGACGACATTCGTAGTCAGTTCGATTTGCTTCTGCTACGGTCGGCGATGGCGGAGCGCCAGGGTCAGTCCACAAAGTTGGCGCACGATATGGCGTTGCTGCTCGATCTGGCGGCCGCGATGGATGATCCGCACCGGCTGGCACAAGCACAGTTGTGCCAAGCTACTTACTTTCGGTCGGTAGGACAACCGCAGCAAGCCATGCAGGCGGGCGAACAGGCGCTATTGCTCTATCGTGCAAGCGCCGACAAGGCGGGCGAAATTCACGCGCTCCGTGAACTCGGCTTCCTCTGCTGGTCTGCACAAGACTATGGGAATGCCCTGCGCTATGGCCGCGCAGTACTCCAGTTACATCGCCAGCAAAGTGACGTGCGCGGTGAAGCCAGCGCGCTGCACAACCTGGCCGAAATCTATCGCGCGGTCGGTAGCCCAAGCCAGGCAATTACCTTCTATGAGCAGGCGCTCCAACTGTATTGGGGCAGCCAGGACCAGCGGCGCCAAGTGCTCACACTTTATAGCCTGGCCTATGCTTTCCGCCAGGTAGACCAATCCGACCGCGCCCTCTTTGCCTATCAGCAGGCGATTGCCCAGTGTGAACAAAGCAGCGATCGGCTGATCCTCTCGCGCGTTTATCACGCCATGGCGACCTTGGATTGGGAAATGCAACAAACAGAAGCTGCGGTGGGTGCCATGCAACAAGCGGTGACCATCAGCCAGGCGATTGGCTATTTCCCCGGAACCGTTCACGGCCTGCTCGCGCTGGGTTATATGGAAGCTCGGTTAGGCCAGCGTGCAACCGCACAACGCCATCTCCAAGCGGCATTAGCACACGTGAAGCGGATGGAAGATAGCGAAGGTATACAAGAAATAGAGCAGCGCTTGCAATTGCTGGCCGCTGGCCAGTTGGATTTGCCTGAGCCGCCCGCCCACATGAATTGGATCCGCACCCACATTGTATTGGCGGAAGGCAAAATCTATTGCGAATTTGAATCGCCGGGGGCAGCCACGCGCGCACGTTGATCACAAACATCTGGTGCGTTCACGGTTAGGCTTGGCGCCCAATAACCGCGGGTCCCGTTTATTGCTAGACGCTCACTTAGTTTGTTGTGGGTTCAAGGGCGACAGCAACGTCAATCTGCATCCCGCGCGCCAGCGTTGTAAAAATCGGACAGCGCGTCTGGATCGCCTGTGCCAGGATCTTAGCCTGTTCCACGGTGGGGCCGGCAAGCCGAACTTGCAAACGTAAAGCCTGGATGCTGGGATCGACGGGATCGCCACACATGCCGCGCGGGTTGAAATCAGCCGCGACTGTGATGCGGACTTGCGCCAAAATGATGTTCTGCTCGCGGGCGACCCTATCGCACATAAACGTCGCACAAGTGGACAAGGATGCCAGCAGCAGGTCAAGCGGATTGATCTCTTCGTTCGGACCGTCCAATGCAAGGGGCGCATCGACGACAAGATGGTGGCCACGCATAGTCACCAGGGCGCGCCCTGGATCGCCGGATAAACGCGCCATGGCCGCCGCAGTGACAAGTGAAGCTGACATATTTTTTCCTTTCTGCTATAAATTTTCAGGGCTGAAACGATCAAAAACGCACAGCGCTGGCTAATGAACCGCGCGCTGTTGCGCGCAATTGTATCACACTCTATTCACCTCCACATTCAACTGCTGGGCAATTTTCGGCTGATGCATAATGACGAGCCAGCCAGCAGCCTCAACAAACCGCGGCCACAGGCAACGCTTTTGCCCAACAAGCAACGCTTTTTCTCCAGCCCAAGCAACGCTTACGCAACGCTTGGCCTGCTATGCTCTGCTTGTCATCATGTCGTTCTCTGGAAGAACCAACACGGGCAGTGGCAGATCCAGCGCGATATTTGAACCAGCAATCTGCCGACGGCGCGATGAGTGCTGTTATGGCGCATGGTAGAGGAGGGAGAGTACATGGAGAGAAAGTAGTGAGCACACGGTTAGACTATTTATCGTAAAATAACTTTATCAATTAACAAGCATCTGCCTGATGCGGCTCCGCAACGGTGGTATGGTTTCGGTGGCAGTTTTCCAAATAGTTTCCACATTGATCCGGAAATATTGGTGGCTGACCACATTCCGCATGCCGATCATTTGTGACCAGGGAATATGAGGATGATTCGCTTGTAACTCTGGGCTGAGATGATTGGCCGCTTCACCTATGATTTCAAGCAAACGTTCAATGACAGGTCGTTTCTCCCAGTCGTCATGAAAACGCATCTGGGTATAGTCTGTCAACGCTGCGCCGATTTTGTCAATGGCATCCAAAATATGCGGAAGGCGCGCGCGATCATCGGGTGTGAACATTGTCCATCACCTTCATTGCGTTATCATCATGGCTGGTTTCATACAGAATGATCAGATTAGGTCAAACAAACTAATCGGTTTGCCAAAGCGCACCGCCAGGTCAACATCAATACGATCCAATCAACGATAAATCAACCTAAATCGATTATACTAAAGCAGGCATTACTAGCAGCTTCACCCGCGCCCAGCTTGATTTTCTAACTCGCTCTATTGCGTTCTTTGCATCGACAGGAGAAATTGGTATGGAACAGTTCAATCTGTGCCTGGAAACCAGCATCCCAGACGAACTGCTGGAGCAGGCGCGCCTGCACGCCATCGA
>JBBRVA010000401.1:0-7372 GCA_038247295.1 Caldilineales bacterium
CCCGATCAAACAAACCGTTGGCACGGTCGTGAATGTAGAAGGCGCAACGGACAGTGCCACTACGGGTCTGCATATTACCCTGAGCGAAGGCAACCAGCAGACGCAGACAGTGGAAAGCGTACCGGTGGCCCCGGCCCAACCGTTGGCGTCTGCTGCGATCCAGCAACTGCTGGATCGTCTGCCGCCGGTCGCTGTGGAAGTGGCCGATCAGCAGGACTTTAACCTACCGGAGGAAGTCTTACCGCCACCGCGCCCAGGCATCACCGTGGACGAAAGTTTCCCGCCCACATCTACCATTACCACGACGGCGCCAGCGGAGGGTGGTCCGCTGGCGGTGCTCCGTTTCGCCCCAGAGGGTGAAATCCCGGTGGCGCCTTTCCTCAATGTCACCTTCAACCAACCGATGGTCGCGCTTGATACGCTCGAATCGCTGAGTGCGCAGGATGTGCCGGTACAAATTACGCCCCCTTTGACTGGCACTTGGAAGTGGCTGGGCACGAAGACACTTACTTTTGAATTTAGCTCGGACGAGTTCGACCGCTTCCCAATGGCCACCGAGTACACGGTTGAAATCCCTGCCGGTACGCAGTCAGCCACCGGGGGTGTACTGGCGGAAGCCGTCACCTGGACCTTTACCACACCGCCGCCGACCATGCAGGCGACGTATCCCAACTACGGCCCCGTGCGCACCGACCCGCTGCTCTTCGTCAGCTTCGACCAGGGCATTGATGCCGCGGCCGTGTTGGAAACGATCAACGTGACGGCTGGGGGCGAGGAGTTCCCAGTCCGCTTGGCTAACAGCGAAGAAGTCGCGGCCGAACCCAATGTGCAAAACTTGGTAAAGAGCAGTCGCGAAGGACGTTGGCTGGCTTTCCGCGCCGAGCAGCCTTTTCCCACCGACACCACCGTCACAGTTAATATTGGACCTGGCACGCCCTCGGTCGAGGGGCCGCTGACCACAACTGAAGTACAGTCGTTTAGCTTTACCACCTACGCCGCCTTGCGCATCGATGAGTATGGCTGCGGTTATGGCGGTGGCCCTTGCCCGCCCTTCAGCCAATTCTACATCCGCTTCAACAATCCGCTTAATGAGCAGCTTTTCGACCCAGCACTGATCACGATCGAACCGGCCATCCCGGATGTGATCATCGAACTTTTTGGCAATACAATCAATATCCGCGGCGCAACCCAAGGCCGCACAACCTATCAGGTGACAGTCAGCGGCGATATTGAGGATATTTTCGGCCAAAAGTTGGGTGAAGATCAGGTGCTCACCTTCGAAACTGGCCCGGCCGAGCGCTATCTCACTGGCCCTAACGCCTTTGTGACGTTGGACCCGTCGGCGGCCAAGCCGGTTTTCACCGTTTACTCGGTCAATTATAACCGTCTACGCGTGCGCGCCTATGCCGTTACGCCGCAAGATTGGCCGACTTACCAGGAGGTTTTGAGCAACAGCTATTACGGCAATCCCAACCCACCCACGCCGCCGGGCGAAGAGGTGCTATCAGCCATCGTTGCGGTTGCGGCGGACCCCGATTCACTCACCGAAACGGCAATCGATCTGAGCGACTTGTTACCGAATGGCTTTGGTCATTTGATCCTGATCGTCGATGCGCCGCCGCTGCCGCTGTTAGGCCAGCGTGATCCAGCCATCGTACAAGCCTGGGTGCAAGCCACGCAGATCGGTCTGGACGCCTTTGTCGACCAAAGCAAAATGCTGGCCTGGGCGACGGCCTTACAAGACGGCGCACCGCTAGCCGATGTCGAGTTGAGCTTGCTCGGTTCTCAGGCTGTCACGACAACCAATGCAAACGGCACCGCGCAATGGGCTCTGCCCGACACTGTTACATCCGTACTGGTCGGCCATAAAGGAGACGACACCGCCATCCTGCCCCAGAGTAGTTACTATGGCGGCGGCTGGCAGCGCCAATCGTTGAGCGATGAGGCGCGCTGGTATGTCTTTGACGACCGCCAGATGTATCGACCCGGCGAAGAGGTGCATGTCAAAGGTTGGCTGCGCCGGATCGGCAACCAACCCAACGGCGATGTGGCTTTGCTTGGCGACAGCAATGTTTCAATTCAATATCAGGCGGTGGATCCTCAGGGCAACGAGATTACCAATGGTCTGACAGAGGTCAACAGCCTCGGTGGCTTCGACCTGGTCTTTACCATCCCTACTAACAGCAATCTGGGCTACGCCAGCCTCAATCTGTCGGCGGTCAACGTCACGAATGTCGATTACGCCCAGTATTATCACAATTTCCAGATTCAGGAATTCCGCCGCCCCGAATTTGAGGTAACTGCACGCAACGAAGAGCAAGGACCTTTCTTTGTTGGCGACGATGCCGTTGTCTCGGTGGCGGCGGCCTATTTTGCCGGTGGTCCGTTGCCCAATGCGGATGCGACCTGGACGGTCAATGTCTCGCCTGGCACCTATTCGCCGCCTGGCTGGCCGGACTTCACCTTTGGTAAGTGGACGCCGTGGTGGTATTTCTACGGCTATGATGCGTATGGTTACGAGGGTGGCAACTCAACGGCTACATACGCCGGCAAGACCGACCCATCCGGCGCGCACTACCTGCGCATCGGCTTCGATGCCATCGATGAACTGCAGCCCTACAGCGTTTTCGCCCAGGCCAGCGTGATGGATGTCAACCGCCAGGCGTGGTCCGCTTCGACCAGCCTGCTGGTTCACCCCGCCGATCTGTACGTCGGCATCCACAGCGAGCGCACCTTTGTCGAGCAGGGTGTACCGCTCGAAATCGAGGCGATTGTCACCGATCTAGATGGCAACGCGGTTGTCAGCCAGACCATCAACTTGCGCGCGGTGCGCCTGGATTGGAAATACGAAAAGGGCCAGTGGAAACAGATCGAGGCCGACGAACAAACTTGTACAGTCGCCTCGGCAGCAGAACCGGTGATCTGTACCTTTGAAACTACCACCGGGGGTCAATATCAGATCACCGCCAGTATCACCGATGAACAGGGCCGCGCCAACCAGAGCCAATTTACCCGTTGGGTCAGTGGCGGATCGACGCGACCGGCGCGCAATGTAGAACAAGAAGAAGTAACCCTGATCCCGGACAAAGAGAGCTACCAGCCGGGCGACGTGGCCGAGATTCTGGTCCAATCACCTTTTGCGCCGGCCGAGGGACTGCTGACGGTGACACGCAGCGGCATCCTCTACACCGAACACTTTACGATGACCAATGGCGCTTACACGCTGAAGGTGCCGATTGAAGAGACCCAGATTCCAAACATTAACCTGCAAGTCGATCTTGTCGGTGCCGCCGCGCGCTTAGATGACAACGGTAATCCGCTGGATGGCGTACCGGATCGGCCAGCCTTTGCCAGTGGCAGCCTTACGCTCTTGATCCCGCCGCTTAGCCGCACACTGCATCTGGATGTGAGCCCGGCCGCGTCACGGTTGGAGCCGGGCGTCGAAACCACGTTGGCGGTCACGCTGACCAACGCCCTCAGTGAGCCAGTTGAAGGCGGCGAATTGGCCATTGTCGTTGTCGATGAAGCCATCCTCGCCTTAACCAATTATCAACTATCCGACCCGGTGGCAACTTTCTATAGCCAACGTGGTTCGAACCTGAGTAGTTACTATACCCGCGGCAGCATCGTGTTGGCCAACCCGCAAGAATTGGTCGAGCAAGCAGCCAGCGTCGCCCAAGAGTCGATGGCGCGTGGTGTAAGTGGGGGAATGGCGGATGCGGCGGCGGCGCCGATGGCCATGGCAACCGAGGCTTACGCCGCCGATACGGCAACGAGCAATGCAGCGGCGCAGGGTCAGACGCCGATTGCCGTTCGTAGTAACTTCAACCCGTTGGCGACCTTTGTCGCTGCCGTGCCGACAGATGCCAATGGTCGCGCCGAAATTAGCTTCAAAGTGCCAGACAACTTGACGCGCTACCGCGTGATGGTGGTGGCCGTGGCCGATGGCAACAAGTTCGGTATGGGCGAAGCAAATATCACTGCCCGGCTGCCGCTGATGATTCGCCCATCGGCCCCGCGCTTCCTCAACTTTGGCGACCAGTTCGAGTTGCCCGTGGTTGTGCAAAATCAGACTGATGAGCCGATGGAGGTAAGTGTTGCGATTCGGGCGAGCAACTTGGTCGCCGGTGCAGTGATCACTGGCCAGTTAACCGTGACCAGTGACGCAGCGCTGACCGATACCCTGGTGATGGGCAAATTAATCACGGTCCCGGCCAATGACCGCTTGGAAGTACGCTTCCCGGCTGCAACGGTTAACGCCGGCACGGTGCGGGTACAGCTTGCGGCTAGTGCTGGGGCTTATGCGGATGCGGCAGAGATCGAGCTACCGGTCTACACGCCGGCCACGACTGAAGCTTTCGCCGTCTATGGCACCGTGGATGAGGGCTCGGTAGCGCAACCCGTCGCCGCGCCGCAGAATGTCTTCCCCCAATTTGGCGGGCTGGAGATCAACACGTCATCGACGGCGTTGCAAGCGTTGACCGACGCGGTGCTCTATCTTGTTGCCTATCGCTTTGAATGTTCCGAGCAACTGGCCTCGCGCATCCTGGGTGTAGCCGCCCTGCGCGATGTACTCACCGCCTTCGAGGCCGAGGGCTTACCGACGCCAGAAGAGATGGAGAAAGCAGTGCAGCGTGACATTGATCGGCTGCAAGGCATGCAAAACGACGATGGTGGCTTCCCGGTTTGGGTGCGCGGCGATGAGTCGGTGCCCTATTACAGCATCCACGTTGCCCATGCGCTGCAACAGGCCAAGTTGAAAGGCTTTACCGTACCCGAAGAGATGCAGGCGCGTGTGCTGGATCACCTGCGCAATATCGAGAATTATTTCCCTTACTGGTATAGCGAGTCCGTTCGCCATAGCCTCAGCGCCTATGCGCTCTACGTGCGCCAATTGATGGGCGATGTCGACACGGGTAAGGCGCGCACATTGCTCAACAGCAAGCCGCTAGATGATCAATCACTCGAGGCAATTGCCTGGATTTGGCAAGTCTTGAGCGATGACGCCGCATCGACGCAAGAAGTCGAAGCGATCCGTCGCCACATCAACAATCATGCCGTAGAGACGGCCGGTGCGGCCAACTTTACGACTTCTTATGGCGATGAAGAATATCTGATGCTCCATTCCAACCGGCGCACGGATGGCGTGATCTTGGATGCGTTGATCAACGACCAGCCGGATAGCGACCTAATCCCGAAAGTGGTCAACGGTCTGCTGGCGAATCGCACCGCCGGGCGTTGGAACAACACGCAGGAGAACGCCTTTATCCTCTTGGCGCTCGACCGCTACTTCAACACCTTCGAGGCGCAAACGCCGGACTTCGTGGCCCGCATCTGGTTGGGCGACACCTACGCTGGGGCGCACACTTACGAGGGCCGCACAACCGAGCGACATGAGACCGATATTCCGATGAGCTACTTGGTTGACCCAGCTCTGGGTGGTGGCGAAACTCAGGACCTGATTCTCAGCAAAGAGGGCGAAGGCCGGCTCTACTATCGCCTGGGATTGCGCTATGCACCAGATGACCTGGATATGGAGCCCCTGGATATGGGCTTTGTCGTGGAGCGCACCTACGAAGCGGTCGACAACCCCGAAGATGTGACGCAGGATGCCGACGGCGTCTGGCACATCAAGGCTGGGGGCCGTGTGCGCGTACAGATCAACATGGTAGCCACCAACCGCCGCTATCATGTTGCCCTGGTCGATCCGCTGCCTGCCGGTCTGGAAGCGATCAACCCAGCGCTGGCGGTCGCCGAAAGTGTGCCCCAGGATCCAAATGATCCAGCCGGCCGATCGAGCTGGTGGTGGGGACCTTGGTATCAACACCAAAACCTGCGCGACGAACGGGCAGAAGCTTTCACCACGTTGCTCTGGGAAGGTGTCTACAACTATTCGTATGTCGCACGAGCGACGACACCGGGTTCCTTTGTCGTGCCGCCGGCCAAGGCAGAAGAGATGTATTCACCAGAAGTCTTTGGTCGCAGCGGGACGGACCGAGTGATTGTAGAGTAGATGGGTTAAAATAGCGTAAAAGCGGCGTCGGTTACGCTCACGTAACCGACGCCGCTTTTATTTGAACCATTAGTCAGTATGCTTCGATCTAGGCGATTCATTTTGCAGCCTCCGTTTGATCTGCTACAATCTTGTTTCAATCTCAATCGTAGCACGTGACCGTCTTCTTGTCGTGAGAAAGATAAATTAGCCAATGACCGCTCAAACCCCGGCTCAAATTGCCCGCGAATTACAAGCGACTTTCACCCATCTTCGCCAAACCTTGGCTCTATTAGAGCCGCACGAGTTGGAAACAGCCCGTCTGGCGGGTGGTTGGTCGCCTAAGTCTGCTTTGGCGCATGTTGCTTTTTGGGATGACTTTCAAACGCAGCGATTGCGAACGGTGGTAGCGGGTAAGGCAGCGCAAAACGCAAGGACTGCGCCACTCCTCGACAACGATCAGCACGCCCAGGTCGATGCAATACGACCGTGGGATGAAATTGTTGCAGAGGCGGAGGCTGCCCGGGCACAATTGATCTCCTTTGCGACCAGTTTGTCGGCAGACGCGCTAGATACGGCCTATGCCGAAGGCGAACAAACTTTATCGCCGGTGCACCTGCTCAACCATATGATAAAACATACGCATCTGCACACCCAGGAAATTGCACGCTATTGCGGCTCGATGCAGCGTTGGTCCCGCCCCGCATTGCGCTCATTCCTTGTGAAGCAACATGCCAACCTGATGGACAGCATCAGCGGCTTGACCGAAGCGACTATTTTGGCAACGCCGGTTTGTGGGGCATGGACGATGCGCGACGTGCTGGTGCATGTGCTGAGTTGGCACGAATTTGGCTATCAGGTGCTAAAGCAGTGGCCCAAAGCGGATCCGGCTTCATTGCAAGCCTGGCTGGGCGCAGCAGGTACAGATGTGATCAACGCCCGTTTGCTGGCGGCGCGTGCGGATCTGGATATGATTGGCGTTGTCGATTGGTTAACCACCTACCATCGGCGTATGATCCACCGCTTTGATCAATTCAGCGATGCAGCGTTGGCTAGCCAAGGCGATTACGGATGGGGCGAAACAGGGGAAGCGTCCGGCTTCTTATACGAGCTTGCCCTGCACGACGCCGAACATGCCGAACAGATCTGGCGCCACCGCGCAAAAATGTACACCGATTTTTCAAATCGTTACGACGCAACGATTTGAAAAATCGGTGTACAGTAAAAAACAGGGTCGGCTTCGTAATCGAAGCCGACCCTGTTTTTTTATTTAATGTAAAGCATTAGACTCTCTTACAAATCACGTGGCAATCGCGAGGTTAGGTCCTCTGGTCGCTCAATCTTGGCCGCGTTGATCTGTTCCTGTAGCCAGGTCTGATA
>JBBRVA010000402.1:0-7350 GCA_038247295.1 Caldilineales bacterium
ATGGCATTCCCGATGTGCTGGGTACAGAGCAGGTACGCTATGCCAATAAACACGTGGTTGTCGTGGGCAGCGGTCATTCAGCGATTAATGCGATTCTGGAATTGGCAGATCTAAAACAACAGCATCCTGCCACCCAAATCATCTGGGTATTGCGCAAAGCAAACGTGGCGGCCACCTATGGTGGACTCGACGCCGACACACTACCCGGGCGCGGCTTGTTGGGCATTCGGATCAAACAATTGGTTGAAACTGGCACGGTCGTTGTGCAGACACCGCTCTTTGTACAGCGGATCGAAACAGCGGATGGTGGTCTTCAGATTGTTGCCGACACCAGCAACGGTGAACAGCGGATCAATGCCGATGAGATTGTTGTTGCCACTGGTGCACGGCCTGACCTGTCCTTTTTGCGTGAGTTGCGTCTTTCTTTGGACAACAGTGTCGAGAGTACAGCCGCGCTGGCGCCGCTAATCGACCCGAACATCCATAGCTGTGGCACCGTACGCCCGCATGGCGAAAAAGAATTGCGTCATCCCGAGCAGAATTTTTATATCGTGGGCATGAAAAGCTATGGCCGGGCGCCGACTTTTCTATTGGCCACCGGTTATGAGCAGGTGCGTTCCGTGGTAGCTGCGTTGGTGGGTGACTGGGAAGCCGCCGAAAAGGTTGAGTTGGTGCTGCCAGAAACGGGGGTATGCGGCGTGCCGCAGCCGGTGGATGCGAATGGGCTACAACCAGCCGCATCTTTCTGTTGCCGTCCCGAACCAGCCGCTGCGGTGCTGGCGAACGTAAACCAATTTACGGCCGATATCCCACTGCTCGTTACCCCAGGTGGGTGTTGTTAGGTAATTCTAAACGGTGTGATCTTAATCGGTCTTAAAAAAAGAGCGTGGGGCGTGAAGTGGAATATTATTCACGCCCCACGCTCTTTTGCAGTACAGTCCTAGATCTGTGCGATAATTCTTTACAACAGATGCTTTCCCATGTACTATAAACTAACTTAAAAGCATTAACATTCACAATTAATTGTCCAAAGTGGGCTGTTGCTTGTGAATATCGGGCGCGATGATCCGCTATTTGGCTGATTCATCTTGTCGATTTTGGGCTTATAATCGTACCATGCGAATTTTGCTTATGCGTCTCCTGCGTTCGCCAGAATTTGAAGACAAAGAAGCGAGCGGTATTGCGCGGCAGCTCCATATCACGCTCTTAATTGGCATCCCAATTGCGCTCTTGTTCCCAATTCTGATCTTGGCATTAGGTGGCAACCGGCATGGGCTATTAACGAGCCTGGGTGTTGCGATTATCTTGATTGTGCTCTTTGGGCTATTAAGACGCAAATATGTGCGCTTCGTCAGTTTTGCAATGGTGCTGAGTTCGTATTGTGCGGTTATCGTCACCCTTATCTTCAACGGTGGGATTCGAGATGACGCCATCTTTACTTTGCCCTTGATCTTGCTGATGGCGAGTGTCTTTTTGGGCGGAACCGCGACCTTCCTTTTAGGTCTTGTCACCTTGAGTGTGGTGAGCCTGCTCTATGTCGCTGAACTTGTGGGTTGGATTGCACCAGAAAAATCTACATCAGTTACCCTGGATGCGTGGTTTATTGTGGTTATGACCATCGCGTTGATGACGGTCTATTTACGGCTAACCGTTAACCAAATTGTGGAGAATTCGCGGCGTATCCAGCAACAATCCACTTCGTTGCAAAAGAGCAATCAAGAGCTGAAAAACATTCGCCGCTCATTAGAACGCAGGACGACTGCACTTTCGATCTTGAATGACAATTTACGTACAGCACAAAAGCAGTTGGTAGAATCTGAAAAGATGGCGGCGTTGGGCAGCTTGGTGGCCGGTGTGGCGCACGAAATTAATACACCGCTTGGTGCAGGCATTACGGCCGCATCTACTTTAGAGGATGAAACCCATAGTTTTTTGGCCATTTATCAGCAACGTCCATTGACACGGGCCGATTTGGATGAATATTTGGAGCGCTCAATTCATAGCAGCCGGTTGGTGCTTAGTAATTTGCAGCAAGCAGCAAACCTGGTGCAAAGTTTTAAACAGGTGGCCGTTGATCAAGCGAACTTGGACCGGCGCATTTTTTTACTGCGCAGCTACCTAGAAGAGGTAATCCAAAATCTACAGCCAACCTTAAAGGGCACCAAGCACCGGATCCTTTTAACCGGTGATGAAACGATCGAACTCAACAGCTATCCAGGCGCATTGGCGCAAGTTGTGACGAATCTGGTGATCAATTCGATCATGCATGGTTATCCAAATGATAAGACAGGGCTGTTGCAACTTTGTTGTGTAAGTCACGGTCAGCAGGTGCGTATCGAGTACACCGATGATGGCGTTGGCATTCCACCCGAGAATTTAAATCATATTTTTGAACCTTTTTTTACCACTGCTCGTGACCACGGTGGAACGGGCTTAGGCTTACATATCGTGTATAATTTAGTTACCCAGAAAATGGGTGGCACGATTGCCTGCGAGAGCACCGTTGGCGTCGGTACAAAGTTTATGATTATTTTGCCGGTTTAGAACTGGTCAAAAATTGATGATGGCGCCAACTCTTGCTGGTGCATACATCTACGTGATAGAGAGTTTTTAGATCAATTCCTAACTCTGGGACGGAGCATAACGTATGGCCCATTCACAGTCGCAGCAGGAACTTTGCAGCGCAGTGGACGGTTTGTTATCCACATCGCATGATCCATTGCTCTTTGCCGATGAGCATGAAACTACGTCCGAAAATGAAATGGCAAAGCCGATGAAACCTGATCAGTCAGCCGAATTCTGGAAAATAATGGTCGTTGATGACGAGGTCGAAGTTCATCACGTCACTCAGTTTGCGCTGCAAAAATTCACCTATGAAGGCAAGCGGTTGGCGTTTATCTCGGCTTATTCGGCGGCTGAAGCCGAACGTTTGATGCAGGAACATCCGGATATCGCCGTGATTCTACTGGATGTCGTCATGGAGCGCGCAGATTCGGGTTTACAATTGATCCGCTATATCCGTGAAACGTTGGGCAACAAGCTCGTGCGCATTGTCCTGCGCACCGGCCAACCGGGTGAGGAGCCAGAGGAAGCGATTATTCGTGATTATGATATTAATGATTACAAAACAAAAACGGAATTAACGCGCCAAAAGCTCTATACGACGATCATTATCTCGTTGCGCACATTTTGTACGCTGACTACCTTGCAATCTAATCAGGAAGAGCTACAAAAACTCTATCTTAGTTTGTCGGACCGTAACCAGGAATTACAGCAGGCCAAAGATCAAGCCGAAGCGGCAAATCGGGCTAAAACTGAATTTCTTTCCACCATGAGCCACGAACTGCGCACCCCGCTTAGTGTCATGCTCATGCAGTCCGAAATCGTCCAAACCGGCGTATACGGCTCGCTTACGCCAAAGCAGGAACATTCGCTGGGTTTGATTCGGAAGAGTGGACATCACCTGCTCGAACTGATTACCGATATATTAGATTTGTCGCGCATCGAAGCGGGCAAATTTGATCTGGACATTGCCCCGACCTCGGTCCACATGGTCTGTGAATTCAGCTTGCAAGCCGTCAAAGCCTTGGCGGCGACCAAGAATATCGAAATCCAAGTGAATGTACAGTCGGGTATCCCCATGCTGTATACAGATGAACGCCGGTTGGTGCAGATCCTCGTCAATTTGCTAAAAAATGCCATTAAGTTTACGACAACGGGCGCGCCGATTGGGATTGATATTTATACCAGTCAGCCTGCCGATACCATCTATTTCACAGTCTGGGATACCGGCATCGGGATTGCACCGGAAGATCTGACCCGTCTGTTTCAACCCTTTGTCCAATTGGATAGCAGTTTGACCCGGCGTTATGAGGGGTCTGGGCTTGGCCTATCGATTGTCGCCCGGATGCTCCAACTAATGGGCGGTAATATCACTGTCGAGAGTAAAGTTGATCAGGGCAGCCGTTTTATGATCACGCTACCCTTGTCCTCTAAGCCGCGGCCATAATCCTTTCTGTTATAGAATATAGCAGACTGGTTGAGACGCTTTTCTATTCGCAGGTTCTTGTGTTGACCACATCGGATGTGCGGTCAGCATAACGATTCATACATCATCCACAGTGAGCAAGCGCTGTAAGTGTTCGATAATCTCACCCTCTGGTATATCCACCTGTTCACCGCTGACCAAATCTTTGACCGCCACCACGTGCGCCTCGATCTCACGCTGGCTGACCAACGCGGCGTAGCGAATGCGGCGCTCGTCGGCATATTTAAATTGTTTGCCGTAGCGCTCGGTTTCTGGGTATAAATCAACGCGCAAACCAGCCCCACGCAGTTGCTGAGCCAGTTGGAAACTTGCCCCGATCGTAGATTCATCGAATTGCGTCACCAGCACTTGGGGCTGGCCAGCCAATTGCGCTGGAAACATGGCCTGTTCTTCCATCAACAAAATAATACGTTCCAAGCCTAGGCTAAAACCACAAGATGGGATATTTTGCCCGCTGAACATGCCGATCAGCTCGTCATAGCGCCCGCCGCCACCGCCGGATCCACTAAAGCCGGGGAATTCGATCTCGAAGATCGAGCCGGTATAATAGCTGAGGCCGCGCGCCAGGTAGGGGTCGATGCGCAGGTAGGTGGCGGCTGGGCCACCAATGCTATAGGCGACAACACTCTTTAACTCGGCCACACCTTTGCTACCTGCCGCAGACTCTTCCAATAGATCGCTGAGCCAGAGCAAGGTTTCGACATTATCGGTTGGGGCATCGCTCATCGTTTGCAAGAGCTTTGTGATGACCGTCGGTGCAATCCCGCGCCCATCCAACTCTTGGCGGACGCCTTCGATGCCGATTTTGTCTAACTTGTCGATGGCAACCAACACTTCACCTTCCTGTGCGGCTGGCACACCAGCGGTCTCCATTAGCCCACGCAAGATACCGCGGTGGTTCAGGCGCAAAGCAAAGGGGTGTTGATCGCCAAACCCCAATCGCTCAAGAATCTGCGCGCCGGCGGCCAGCACTTCTGCCTCGACAATCTGGCTGCTGGAGCCGACGATATCCAGATCGCATTGGTAGAACTCGCGGTAACGCCCTTTGGCCGGCCGATCGGCGCGGTAGACGGGCTGAATTTGATAACGTTTAAAGAAGCGAGGCAATTTGCTGCGATATTCGGCCACCACACGCGCCAGCGGCACGGTGAGATCGTAGCGCATACCGGCGTCGCTAACGCTATTTTCGGTGGGGCTGTCGGCCAGGGCAGAGGTCAACTTGTCACCCCGTTTCAGGATGCGAAAGATCAACTGGTCGCCTTCTTCGCCATATTTACCTAACAAGGTTGAAAGGCGCTCCATGGTTGGCGTCTCTAGCGGCTCGAAACCATAACTTTGGTAGACGCGCTCGATCACGTCGATCACATAATTGCGCCGCAATACATCCAGTGGTAAGAAGTCGCGCATCCCACTGAGAGGCGCGGTATTAATTTTTGCCATGCGATTTTTCCTTATAAAAGCGATGTAAATGGCTCCGTGTAACTCAATCCAAACGCTTCGGCGACGGCGGCATAGGTTAATTTGCCAAGATGGGTGTTCAGGCCATGCAGCAACGCTGGGCTTTTACGCACGGCGTCCAGGCCTTCGTTAGCCAGGCGCAACGTGTAGACCGCCGTCTGGTTGTTAAGAGCAAAAGTGCTGGTGCGGGGCACGGCGCCTGGCATGTTGGCAACACAATAGTGGACCACGCCATCCACCACAAACGTTGGGTTGCTGTGGGTTGTTGGGCGCGTTGTCTCAACACAGCCACCCTGATCGACCGCCACATCGACGATCACAGAACCGACTGGCATCTGTGACAACATGTCGCGTGTAATCAGCCAGGGGGCGCGGCCACCCGGGATCAAGATCGCGCCGATCACCAGATCCGCTTCGTAGACGACATCTTCGATATTGTATTCGTCGCTGACACGCGTTTGCAAACTGCCGCGGTAGATATCATCCAAATATTTGAGCCGGTCATGGTTGACATCGAGCACAGTCACTTGCGCGCCCAGACCAACTGCCACGCGTGCGGCATTGGCGCCCACCGTACCACCGCCCAAGATAGCGACATTGGCGGGCGCAACGCCTGGTACCCCGCCCATCAAGACACCACGACCGCCATGCGTACGCTGCAAATAGGTCGCGCCGATCTGAGTAGCCATCCGACCGGCGACCTCACTCATCGGCATCAGGAGCGGCAACTTGCCATCTTCGGTTTGGACGGTTTCGTAGGCAATCGCCGTGGTGCCACTTTCGAGCAATACGTCGGTCAGGGCGCGGTCGGCAGCCAAGTGCAGATAGGTAAAGAGAATTAAATCCGGACGCAAAAATGGATATTCGCGCGCAATCGGCTCCTTGACCTTGACGACCATCTGGGCCGACCAGGCATCGGCGGCAGTGGCTACAATTTCCGCACCGGCAGCTTCGTATTCGCTATCCGGCAGTGAACTGCCGGTGCCAGCGTCCGTTTCTACCAACACGCGATGCCCACGGCGCGTCAATGCTTTTACAGCGCCCGGCGTCATACCCACGCGACTTTCGTTGTCTTTGATTTCTTTTGGAAGACCAATGATCATAGCTGCCCCCGTGAAGTTGCGCGTTGCGAATAAGTCCGGTTATTTTGTTGGCTTGCCCGACTACATTTTGCCACCAGTGTAACAGGAGCCATGCTTTCCCGCAAAAAGTTCCTTTTGCTTACAAGATCAGATGAAAAATTGACCGTTCTCTCGGACGCGATTATAATAGCGAAGTTTATGCTTTTTCGCAGGCTGGTTGATTTTTGACCAAACTCTGTACGCGGGAGACTCTTATGCACGAACAATCGCAAAATCCAGATAGCAATCCGCTGGACGACTTGGCTAACAACTTGAGCGATACGTTTGGTGATGCTCCCGTTGAGATGAATGAAACAGTGGCTGGTGATGTCAAGGGTGGGCAAATTTGGATGAAGCAGTCGGCTGCGCGCTCAGTGCGCGCCAGTGCGCTGCATCTGGAAGAGTCGGCCGCTGGCTTTGTGCGCGCCGGTGTGATCGACGCCCACGAAAGCTCGATTGGGGTGGCACTGGCGCAGGAGATGAAGCTTGACCAGACCCATCCACCAATTGTGGTGGCTGGGCGTGTACAAGCCCAAAATGTACAGACGGTCGTCTTGCTGGCTGGGCGTGTTGAAGGAAATGTAAAAGCTGTCTTCACACCAATGACGGCACTGGCGGCTGGCTCAGGTTTTGGATTGGCTTTCGCCGCCATTAAAGGTATTGTGACAACAGTGGTCCGTTCGTCACAAGCTAAACGAGCCCGTCACTAGTGCAGTTTTGATC
>JBBRVA010000403.1:0-7347 GCA_038247295.1 Caldilineales bacterium
CGCCCGGGCGCAGCAATTGCAAACATTGTTCGTAATAAGTAGCGTAGTTTTCTTTGTCGGCATCGATAAAGGCGAAGTCAAAGCTGTTTTGCTGGCCTTGCTCGATCAACCGGTCGAGCGTGGCTGTGCCTGGTCCCAGGTGCAATTGAATCTTATGGTCCACGCCAGCGAGCTGCCAGTAACGGCGGGCTACAGCGGTATATTCCTCGCTGACATCGCAGGCAATAATTTGACCGTCGTTGGGCAAGGCCAAGGCCACGCACAGGGAACTGTAACCGGTGAAGACGCCTACCTCGAGTGTGCGTTTGGCACCAAGCAGATGGATGAGCAGTTGCATAAATTGGCCCTGTTCAGGCGACATTTGCATGCCCGCCGCTTCGAGTTGCAGGGTTTCTGCGCGCAATTGGCTCAACACAGCCGGCTCGCGCAGCGACACCGCCAACATATATTCGTGCAGTTGGTCGGTAATACTAATCGTTCGGGTTGACATAAATTGTCCTATTCTATTCGATGTGGATGGGCAAGCTTCGTTATGCTTGCATTATAACGGGTTACCGTCTATCGGCCAATCCACCTGTGAAAGATGGGGCGTGCGCACCATTAAAATGGGCGGCGGAAAGTAGCAAGTCGCGCCCAAGGGGAACCCGGCGACTGAGGCCCCAGTGCCTAAGGGCACTTGCTACTTTTAGCCGCGGAATTTATTCCCGCGAAAAAAAACGCCCCAAATTGGGCGGACGCCCGCTAAAAAAAGCACTTTGACAGGGTCCCGAATAAACTCTATAATCAGGTTAGGCTAAGTTATTCGCTCCCACTCTGCACCGTAGCCATTGTTGTCTACTCTATACCAAAGGAGAATTATCCATGTCTTACCCTCTCTCACGTCGACGTTTTTTGCAAGCATCAGGCGTGGCTATGAGCTTGCCTTTCCTGACCCAACTGTTGACGGCGTGCCAAGCCGTCGCTCCTGGCAGCAGCGAACCCCTCACCGAAATTATTTGGTCGCGCGGCGATGATCTGCGCACGCAAGATCCGCAATTGATCGGCGGGCGCATGGAAGGCGAGATCAACCGCTGTATTTACGATCAACTCTTCGACACGGCGCCGGATGGCTCACAAATCCCCTGGCTTGGCACCGAATTTTCGAGCAACCCTGAGGGCACAGTTTGGACCGTCAAAATGCAAGAAGGTGCCACCTTCCACGACGGGTCGCCGGTGACCTCCGCCGATGTTAAATTCACCTATGAGCGGCTGCTCGCCAACCCCGATTTTCAACACTCCACTTCTTTTATCGATCTGTTGGCCAGCGTCGATACACCCGATGCCACAACTGTTGTCTTCAACTGTGCCAAGCCGGCACCGCTGTTCAATTTGTTGATGGGCGAACATATTCTTTCCAAGAAATCGGCCGACGAAAACGGGGAAAATTTCTGGGAAAAGGCGATTGGCAGCGGTCCCTTCCGCCATCTGGAATATGTCAAGGGTGAATATTGGCTGGGCGAGATGTACGAAGGATACTGGAAAAAAGACCTGGCCAAGGTCAAGCGGCTGCGCTACCGCCCGATCAGCGAGGAAGCGACGCGGGTCGCCGCTTTACGTTCGGGTGAAGTTGATATCATTGCCAACGTCAGCGGCGAATTGGCCGAGGAATTGGCCCAGGATCCTAATATTACCATCTATCGCACGCCTTCACTCGATCACCTGTACCTGTTGACACAGAACAATCGGCCGCCCTTTGACAACCCAGATGCGCGTTGGGCAGTCAATTATGCCATCGACCGCGAAGCCTTGGTCAAAAATATTGTCAAGGCCGGTCAGGTCGTCGGCGGTCATATTCCGCAAGGCACCCTCGGCTACGATGCCAGCTTGACCGCCGTCCCCTATGATCCAGACGAAGCACGGCGTTTGCTCGAAAAAGCCGGTGTGCAACCAGGCACCAAGATCGAAATGAAAGCCCATCCTTTCTGGTTTGCCAAAGGCAAGGAAGTGATGGAATACATTGCCGGTGCGTTGCAAGAGATCGGCTTCGAGGTCGATCTGCAATTTCTGGAGCCGGGCGCTTACACCGAAGCGCGCAAATCGGGCAGCTACAATCTGGCGCTGCAACAGGGTGGCAAAGCCAACAACCCGTGTAATCAGTACAAAACTTTCTACATTACCGACACCTACGGCTCAGGTTTTGGCCCGCAACACCCAGAGTTTCAACAGAAGGTTGATCAAGTCTGCGTCGAGGTTGACCCGACTAAAGCCGACGAACTCTACAAGCAGATCCAGAAACAGATCTACGACGAAGCCGTGGAGATTCAGCTTTACCGCCAGGAGAATATCTGGGCCGTGCGCAAGCGTGTTAATGGCTTCCAGGCATTTTCACCCGATGCCACCCGGCCTTGGGAAGGCTTGAGCGTAACTGCATGATAGGATGATAGGATGACAGGATGACAGGAATGAGCGAATAGACCATCCTGTCACCCTTCGACAAGCTCAGGGCAAGCATTGTCATCTTGCCATCCTGTCATCGTCTCATCTCTTCATCCTTTCATCCTTTCATCCTGTCAAGGAAATTTCCCCATGGCAACATATATCCGCCGCCGGCTGCTCCAGTCGGTGATCGTGGTTTTTGGTGTCTCGGTGTTGGTCTTCTTTTTGCTGCGTCTAGCGCCGGGTGACCCGGTCTTGATGCTGCTGGCTGAAAGCGCCGGACCCGAGCAGATTGCCGCGGCGCGCGCCAAGTGGGGGCTGGACAAGCCGATTTACGTTCAGTACGGCGTCTTCCTCAGCCGGGCGGTACGCGGTGACCTGGGCAACTCGCTCTTCTTTCAGCAACCGGCGTTGGAAGTGTTAATGGAGCGGATGCCGGCCACTTTGCAGCTTTCGGCTGTGGCCTTGTTCTTTTCCCTCAGCATTGCCATCCCCGTTGGGCTGCTGTCGGCGCTCAAACGCGACACGATCTGGGATTATCTAGGTACCAATCTGGCAATGTTAGGCCAGGCCTTGCCCCCCTATTGGCTGGGTATCATGTTAATTCTGATCTTTTCCGTCGCCCTAGGCTGGTTCCCCACTTCGGGCCGCGGCACGTGGCGACACCTGGTGCTGCCGGCCGTCACCCTGGGCTCGGTGCTGATGGCGCTGATCACACGACTGGTGCGCTCTGGCATGTTGGATGTATTAAGTGAGGATTATGTGCGCACGGCGCGCGCCAAAGGTCTGCCCGAACGGACCGTGATTATCCGCCACGCCCTGCGCAACATCTTGATCCCACTGGTCACCGTGATCGGTCTACAACTAGGCGCGCTTTTTGGTGGCGCGGTCATTACCGAGAGCATCTTTGCCTGGCCGGGTGTGGGGCGGTTGGCGCTGCAAGCGATCAGCGCGCGCGACTATCCACTGGTGCAGGCGTCGGTGCTTGTTATCTCGGTGGTCTATGTCTTTCTTAATCTGGCTGTCGACCTGATCTACGTTTATCTCGATCCGCGCATTCGGTATGAGTGACAATGTTGAATAGGAATTAAAGTGGAGGGATTGGAGATTAGAGATTAGACGTCTAATCTCTAATCTCTAGACATCGTTACGACTTTTAAATGGTTTGTCCATTCGCTATAAACACAAATTATTATTATGACGACAACTTCGCTTCAACCCCGTGAACAAGCGGCAGCCGTACCAATCACGCTGCCCGACCAGCGCCGACAGGCCACCTTTCGCCAACGCTTTCGCCGCAGTCGCCGCGCGGTCAGCGGTTTGACTTTCCTCTTAATCGTCACAGCGATTACCTTGCTCGCGCCGGTGCTTGCGCCCTATCCTGAACGCGACCAGAATCTTAATCGCGTGCAGTTACCGCCCTTGTCCACCTCGACGGAAGGAACTTTTCACCTACTTGGCACCGATGCGCTGGGGCGCGATCTGCTGTCACGCATCATGTATGGCGGGCGGGTCTCGCTGCTCGTCGGTGTGACGGTGGTGGCCGTCGCCGGGCTGATCGGTGTGCCGCTAGGGCTGCTTAGCGGCTTCTATGGCAAATGGTTCGATACGCTGATCATGCGTTTGGTCGATATCCAACTGGCGGTGCCCTTTATCCTACTGGCGATTGCGATCATGGCCATCCTGGGCACAGGGCTGTGGAATGTGATCCTGGTGTTGGGTTTTAGCGGCTGGGTGGGCTATGCGCGCATTGTGCGTGGCACAGTGCTAAGTTTGCGCGAGCAGCCTTTTATCGAGTCGGCGCGCTGTGTTGGCTTATCCAATCGGCGGCTCGTCTTTCAGCATCTGCTGCCCAACGTTTGGACACCAGTGATCGTATTGGCGACGCAGGGCGTGGGCGGCGCGATCCTGGCCGAATCATCGCTGACTTTTCTCGGCTTGGGTATCTCCCCTTTGATCCCCACTTGGGGCGCCATGATCGCCGACGGGCGCAACTATCTCACCACCGCCTGGTGGATTTCTGCCTTCCCCGGCCTGGTGCTGACCAGCACGGTTTTGTCGATCTACTTTCTCGGTGATGGGTTGCGCGACGTACTCGATCCGCGCCTACGTATGTAGCGGGCGCAAACCCTTTCCGCTTAGAAGCGGCATGACGAAGCGTAAGAATTGATGTAACGATTCAGGCTCATTTACTACAGCAGATGGAGATAGGAACGGATTGGACGCCGGTCTGTAAAGCATCCGTTCCTATCTATATCCGTTGTAGTAGGCTGAAGATTAAGAATTGATCTCGATAAGGAAAGAACAGATGACCCGCACTCGCATCGTGATCATTACCATCGCCTTGATGCTTGGCCTCTTTATGTCGTCGATGGAGGTTACCGTCGTCTCCACCGCCATGCCAACCATCGTGGGTGACTTGGGCGGCATGGCCCTGTATAGCTGGGTCTTTTCGGCCTATATGCTTACCTCCACGACGACGATTCCCATCTTCGGCAAGCTCTCCGACCTCTATGGCCGGCGACCGGTCTATGCCGCGGCGATGTTGATCTTTCTCGTCGGTTCACTCCTCTGTGGACAAGCGACCAGCATGACACAACTCGTCGCCTTTCGTGCGTTGCAAGGTCTGGGCGCTGGCGGGGTCGCACCGTTAACCTTTGTGGTAATCGGTGTGATGTTTACATTGGAACAACGGGCCAAGATGCAAGGAGTCTTCTCGAGTATCTGGGGGCTTTCATCTGTGGTTGGACCGCTGCTTGGCGGTTTTCTAGTTGATCAAGTCTCCTGGCCCTGGGTTTTCTACATTAACGTAGTGCCCGGTTTGCTGGCCTTAACGCTCTTCTGGCTGGCGTGGCGCGAACCAGTTCTGGATGCAAAAGCTGCGGTAAAAATTGATTACTGGGGTGCTAGTCTACTAACCGTAGGGGTTGTACTTTTCCTACTTGGGATCATGAATATGGGCACGACGCAGGGATGGCTGCTGCTCGGAGCAACGGTGGTGGTCTTCGGCGGCCTGGCCTGGGTGGAACAGCGCGCGACCGATCCAATCTTGCCGCTGGCGCTTTTTCGACGGCGCATGTTTGCGATTGCTTGCTTACATGGCGTGTTGAGTGGCGCGGCTATGTTCGGCTGCATTTCCTATGTGCCGCTCTTTATCCAGGTGGCGCTCAACACCAGTGCCACCGAGGCCGGCGCCGCGCTGACGCCGATGATTATCGGCTGGGTGATCGCTAGCGTGATTGGCGGGCGCTGGTTGCTGCGCATCGGCTATCTGACGCTGGTGATTGGGGGTACGCTTTCGCTGACCATCGGCGCTTTCTTACTGTCACAGATGGGCGGCCATGCCAGCCGCTTCTATATCCTGAGCAGCCTCACCTTGATGGGCATCGGGATGGGTATGTCGATCCCAGCTTTTCTGATCGTGGTGCAGAGTACGGTACAGCGCCACATGTTGGGCATCGCCACCTCGACGATCCAGTTTACGCGCACGATTGGCGGCACAGTCGGGGTTAGCGTCATGGGCGCGGTGCTCAGCGTGGGCTTGGCCACCCAGCTTAGCGCAGCGGGGCTAGACCCGGCTACGGTTTCGGTCGATAATTTGTTGGAAGGGCTTGGCGCCGCCAGCAGTGCCGAGTTGGCCACAACACTGCGCGAAGCGTTGGCCCTGGCCACACAAAATGTCTTTTTAGTCTCGTTCATCGCCGCGGCGTTGGGGCTCGTAACAACGTTCTTTACGCCGCGCGGTTTGCTGGCCGGAGCAGGAGCAACTCATTCCGAAAAGGTGAACATCACTTCTACAACAGAATGAACGAGCATGTATATAGTTTGCTAATGGCCGGTCTATTCTGCGTTCCATACGAGGGAATTAGTACACTTCGTCATGTGTTCCGATATCAAGTAACAGGATAACTTCTTCGCCAGTGGCTTGGTCACGCTCAATTGAAAATACGATTCGACAGTCGTAGCCACACGAACAAGCCTGTAATCCTAAAAGCTTTCCCCCTAATTTGTGTGTACCAAGCGATGCAACAAACACGTCCAGGCGCATCTGGGCCAGCGTTTCTTCGATCCGCTCCTGTAACCGCCCATTATGGCGCACAAATTTACCGAAAGCCCATTTGAATTTGGGCGTCAGGACGAGTTCCCTCATTATTCAGTGGTCTCGTCCAAGGATTCACGTAGTTCAGCGATAATTGCTTGGATGGGCTGGGGGTTTAGCATGCCTTTGCGAAATGCGGTAATGGATTGACGAGCACTCTTGGCGATTTCTTGACGGCGCGCCTCAATATGACGGTGGCGAACGATGTCAATCAACATTGCTTGCTGTTGCGGTGGAAGCTGCATCACGGCATCGAGCGCCTGGTCTAAGGTAATTGTCTCCATCCTGCCACCGAGTTCCTATCGAAGAACAATAAACTGACACATTCTCACGTTTGTAAAGAAATTTTAGCATAAAGTTGCTAACTGCTGTAGTTTTGTGACCTTACAAGCTAACACTTCAGTAGACCTCTTGCATAAGTGATTTATGTCGAGTCTAACTCAGCAGTAATACTCAAAATCTTATGGCAGCAAATGCGACTTATACAAGATGTCTACTATATACTTTGATGTTGAATCATGGTGTCCGGGCTTATCGAATCGTGAATTTGTTAAGCGTGAACAGTATCATCTCAATCAAGCACGGATCACCTTCCGGGAAGGGTACTTGCGCTGACTCTATTGACGGACAGATCCTTCCCGGAGGGAATTCTACTCTACATTTTTGCGATGATAGCGTGAACGTAATAATACCACTAGTACACTTGGGCGGAAATAACCATACTATTCTCCGGTGAATCAGTAGTGAATCAGTAGGACAGTGAGACAGTACAAACACTGTTCTACTGTTCTACTGTCCTACTGATTCACTGTCTTACTTACGCCCAAGTGTAC